>JBDSIA010000267.1:0-9394 GCA_039918175.1 Thermomonas sp. | reverse complement strand
TTTACGAGAACTTCGACAAGGCGGGCTCGTCGATCGGTTACCGCATCACCCGGAAACTCGACGAGGTGCAGTCGCCATTCCAGTTCATCGAGATCTACGAGTCGACCGACTGGGGCAACCTCATGCTGATCGACGGCGCGATGATGTTGACCACGCGCGACAATTTCCTTTACCACGAGATGATGGCGCACCCGGCGCTGTTCACCCATGCTGATCCCAAGCGCGTGGTGATCATTGGTGGTGGCGACTGCGGCACCCTGCGCGAAGTGCTGCGTCACCCGGGGGTCATATCGGCCACCCAATGCGATATCGACGAACAGGTCACGCGCATGGCTGAGAAATACTTCCCGGAACTATGCGAATCCAACAATGACCCGCGCGCAGAATTGCTGTTCGACGACGGGATCGCTTACATGGCCAATTGTGAACCCGGCAGCGTGGATCTCGTGATCGTGGATTCGACCGACCCGGTCGGACCGGCCGAAGGGCTGTTCAATGCGTCGTTCTTCGCCAGCTGCCACCGCGCCCTGAAAGATGACGGCATCCTGGTGCAGCAGAGCGAATCGCCGCTGGTGCTGCTGGACCTGATCAAGGCAATGCGCGTGGAAATGGGCAAGGCCGGTTTCACCCAATTCCAGACATTGCCGTTCCCGCAGCCCTGTTACCCGACTGGCTGGTGGAGCTGCACGATGGCGAAGAAGGCCGGCAGCTTCGATTTTCGTGAGGCAGACGCACGCGCGACATCTTTCCAGACGCACTATTACAGTGCCGACGTGCACAAGGGCGCGCAGGTGCTGCCACCGTTCGTAGCCATAGCATTGGCCGACTGAGCCCGGAACGGCAGCGGCTGGGAACTGCGACGCCCGGCACACTATCAGGCCGTGCAACAGGCTACGGTAATGGGTGGTATCGAAGTCGGGGGGCTTCGTGCGGAGACCGTTGCATACATTGATGGGGTTATTGCTGGCCGCGCTTGCAGCGCTGCCGGCGCTATCGACCGCCGCCCCGACGGCAATGCGCCCGCTGGTGGTGGAACCCGGCACCACGCAGGCTGCTGCCTTCGATACCATCTTCCAGAAGGTGGTGGGACCCGCATCACTGGATGCCACCCGTGTTGCCTACGACGCAGACCTGGAACGGCTGCGCGCGTTGCTCCCGAAAGGCGATCGCCTGCGCCAGGCACGGCTGCGATCGGTGTATTGCGGCAGTAGCACCTGGAAGGATCCCGTGCGCGGCCTGGCCTATTCCGACCAGGCGCTGGAATTGGCGCGCGAGCTGCGCGATGTCGAATCCGAGGCCCGCGCGATCCTGTGCCGGGCGGGTTACATCATGCTGACCAGGGGCGCCCAGCACGGACAGCCGGAAATCGACAAGGCCATTGCGCTTCTTTCCGACACCCAGCACCAGCAACTGCTGGCCGAATCCTTGGAAATGCGCGGGGATGCCCAATCCCTGCTCGGCGAACAGGCCAAGGCGATGCTCGACTTCCAGCGCGCCCGCGCCGCCTATCGGGCCGCTGGCATCAACCATGAAGTCGAGCCACTGATGCTCAGTATTGCGGTGGCCTACCGGCGCATCGGTGACTTCCAGCAGGCAGAACGCTACTTCACCCAAGCCGTTGAACGCATGCAGGATCGGCAGGACTGGGAGAGCGTTGGCACCAATCTGATCCAGCTCGGGTTTCTGCACAGCGAGTCCCGCGCCCCCGAAAAGGCCAGGGCTGCGTTCGAGCAGGCAATCGAGATTGGCGGCAACCATGACGATCCCTACAGTGTCAGTGCCGCCCTCATGGGCTTGGCCGAGATCCAGATCACGCTCGGTGACCCGGTCGCAGCACTCGGGACGCTGGGCCAGGCACGCGCCGGATTCGCGGCTGAACATGACGACTCCAACGAGGACATGCTGCTCATGCTGACCGGCGAGGCATTCGCCAGCCAGAACCGACATGCCGATGCGCTGACCCGCTACCAGCAAGCCTTTCCGCTGATCCAGCGCAACGGCAACGACCGTTACCTGGCGCAGCTCTACAGGGATCGCGCCGCCAGCAACGAAGCGCTAGGGCGGATCCTGCCGGCACTGGAGGATTTCAAGCGCTACAACGAACTGCAGATGAAATTGCAGGGCAAAATGCGGCTTGAGCAGAGCCGGCTTCTGGAATACGAATACGAAATCCGCCGGCGCGACTTCGAGAACCGGCAACTGCGCACGGACGCGCAAGCCAATCAACGGCAAGTCACTGCGCTGGAACGGATCCGTCGTTGGCAGACCTTGAGCCTGGTGTTGGCAGGGTTGTTCGCCGCCTTGCTCGGATTGCTGGCTTGGCGTCAATGGAAGAAGTCGCGTCGCCTGCGCAGCCAGGCAATGACCGATTCGTTGACCAGCGTTGCCAGCCGCGGAGGGATCGAGCAAGAGCTCGATCAGGCGATTGTCCACGCCAGTGGCGCAGGCACGCCGTTGTCGCTCCTGATGCTGGACCTGGATTACTTCAAGTCGATCAACGATCGTTATGGCCACGCCACCGGCGATCGCGTGCTACGCGACGTTTCCACGGCCTGGCAAGCACAATTGCGTGGCCGCGATCCCCTGGGGCGGATCGGCGGCGAAGAATTTGTCGTGGTGTGCCAGGACACATCGCTGGAGCAGGCACTGTTGGTGGCGGCACGTCTGCGCGAAGCGCTGCATGCGTTGTGCTTCGACGATGTCGACACGTCCTTACAGGTCACTGTCAGCATTGGTGCGGCCAGTTACAAGCAGGGCGATACCCGCGAGGATTTGTTGGCGAGTGCCGATGCCGCGCTTTACCGCGCCAAGCAGGCTGGGCGGGATCGTATTGAGACGTGAAGCGACTGAACTCCGGGTCATGATCCTAGCGTCCCTGCCTTCAGAGCGCCCTAGAGGGCGTCGCCGTCCAGTTCGCCGGTGCGGATTCGGATCACCCGCTGCAGGTCCCAGACGAAGATCTTGCCATCGCCGATCTTGCCGGTGCCGGCGGTGCGCATGATCGCTTCGCTCACCACGTCCACCTGGTCGTCGGTCACAGCCACTTCCAGCTTGATTTTGGGCAGGAAGTCGACTACGTATTCGGCGCCGCGATACAACTCCGTATGACCTTTCTGGCGGCCGAAGCCCTTGACCTCGGTCGCGGTAATGCCGGCCACACCGGCCTCGGCGAGCGCTTCGCGAACGTCGTCGAGCTTGAATGGCTTGATGATCGCCATGACCATTTTCATCGGGCGGCTTCCTGCAGGGTTGCCCCGAGCATAGCCCGCCACCACGCCCTGCGTGCATACTCATAGTCATGTGGGTTGCGATGCTGATACCTCCAACGGGGCTGTTTTTGGATGAGGAATTCCCCCACTCGGCAGCGCAGGCTGCACCGACAGCGGTTTGACCTGCGACCGCGCACGCTTGCACCACCCGCAGGAGCCCAGCATGAATCCCGACCGCATGATCGACCTCGCCCAACTCGATGAACTCGCCCGCCGCCTCAGCAGCCTGGTCCCGCCGGGCCTGCGCGAGGGCCGCGAAGAATTGCAGCAGAACTTCAAGTCGGTATTGCAAACCGGGCTAGGCAAGCTCGATCTGGTGACCCGTGAGGAATTCGAAGTCCAGCGCGCGGTGCTGGCACGCACTCGTGAGAAACTCGACGCGCTAGAACGCAGCGTGACCGAAATGACCGGCACGCCGGCAACCACCATTCCGCCAACTTCCTCGCACTGAGGCCGCCGCCATGGGTCTTGCGATCGTGCACACGCGTGCGCGGGTGGGCGTGCATGCGCCTGAAGTCCGGGTGGAGGTGCATCTGGCCGGTGGACTGCCGGCGATGTCGATCGTCGGCTTGCCCGAAGCGGCGGTGCGCGAAGCCAAGGATCGCGTGCGCTCGGCAATCCAATGCGCGCAGTTTGAATTCCCCGCACGACGGATCACGATTAATTTGGCCCCGGCCGACCTGCCGAAGAACGGTGGACGATTCGATCTGGCGATCGCACTCGGCATCCTCGCCGCCAGTGGGCAGCTGTCGACCGAATCGTTGGACGGCTGGGAATTCATCGGCGAGCTCGCACTGACCGGCGAGATCCGCGCGGTCGATGGCGTGCTGGCGGCAGCTGTTGCCGCTGGCAGTGCGCAACGCAAGCTACTGGTAGCGCCCGCCAACGGGTTTGAAGCCGCGCTTGCCGCCGATGTGGAGGTGCGCACCGCACGCACCTTGCTGGAAGTCTGCGCCGCCCTCGACGCACGCAAGGAACTGCCGCGCGCACAGCCACGGCAATGCCTGCCCGCGCGGCAACCGGACCTGGTCGACGTACGTGGGCAAACGCAGGCACGGCGTGCGCTGGAGATCGCCGCGGCCGGGTCCCACCATCTGCTTTTCGTCGGTCCTCCAGGTAGCGGCAAGACCTTGTTGGCCTCGCGCCTGTGCGGGATCCTGCCGGAAGCCGGCGATGCCGAAGCGTTGGAGTCGGCGATCATTCGTTCGGTCAGCGGCCATGGCCTCGACCCGGCGCGCTGGCGCCAGCGCCCGTTTCGCAATCCGCACCACACCGCAAGCGCGGTCGCGCTGGTGGGCGGCGGTGCCGATCCGCGCCCCGGCGAGATCTCGCTGGCTCACCACGGTGTGCTGTTCCTGGATGAGTTGCCCGAATGGAGCCGGCATGCACTGGAAGTTCTCCGCGAACCGCTGGAATCGGGCAGCGTCACGATCTCGCGCGCGGCCCGCCAATGCGAATTTCCCGCTCGCTTCCAATTGGTCGCGGCAATGAATCCCTGCCCCTGCGGCTGGGCCGGCGACCCTTCCGGACGTTGCCTGTGCAATGACGAGATGATCCGCCGCTACCGCGCGCGCATTTCCGGCCCGTTGCTGGAGCGCATCGACCTGCACGTGGAAGTGCCGCGTCTGGCGCCCAGCCTGCTGCGCAGCGATGCGATTGCCAGCGAGAGCAGTGCCGTGGTGCGCGAACGGGTTATCCGTGCGCGCAGCCTGCAAGAGGCGCGTGGCGCCACCAACGCGCGCATGGACCAAGCGCAGACTTATGCATGGTGCGTGCTGACATCAGGCGACAGCGCGTTGCTGGAACGTGCGGTGGAAAGCCTGCAATTGTCGGCACGCTCGCTGCACCGGATCCTGCGAGTGGCGCGCACGATTGCCGATCTTGCCGGCAGCGAAGCCATTCGCACGCAACACCTGACCGAAGCGATTGGCTACCGGCGGCTGGAGCGCAGTCTGCCGCGTGCGGCGGCGTGATCGGACATCAACGCGGCCAGATTTGACCATTCGGGTCGAGTTCGTAGGTCTGCATCGCGTCCGCACGCACCCCGATTCCGCAGACCGCCAACGGTCCATCAATCCACGGGGTCAACCCGAATGCGCGCTCGATGTCGGCCTCATTGATTGCGGCGGTGACGTAGCTGCCAAGCCCCTGTTCGGTTGCGCTGAGCAGCAGCGTCTGCGAGAGGTGGCCGACATCCAGGATGCAAACGCGATAAGCCTTGGAGTGATTGCGGTACTTCCAGAAATTGCGCTCGAAACGCGGCGCCAGCACGCAGAGTGCGTGCGCGTCGGCGAAGTACGGTTGACCGCCAACCGCAATCCAAGCCAAATAGTCGAGGGCACTCATGGCTTCGGCTGCCGCATGCTTGCCTGCACCTGCGAGTACCTGCTCCTCGTCCAGCGGCAACGCCTGCAACACATGCTCGCCGGGGCGATAGTGATATAGGCCAGAGGCAAGGCCATCAACCTTGCGCGCGATCAGATAGCACTCGGTGGGATGCAACGCGCCGCCGGACGGACTGGTCCGCTTGAGCACGTCGAAATCATTCGCACCACGGACCCGCCCGCGTTCGCCGAACGCGCGTTCCAGCACTTGGGACAACGCTGCGAGGGGCAGCATCTTGCCCGCATCGAAATTGCGGCAGCTCGCGCGCGCGTCCAGGATCTGGTCAAACGCGTCGCGCGGCAGTCGCGGCAACGCGGTGCAGGCGCCGCCATCGGGTCGCGCGTGCAGCATCGGCGGCGGCGCGCCATACGCCTGGCGCAAGCCTTCGGCGTTGTGCAGGCCTGCTTCCTCCACTTCGCCGGCGGCGTCGATGCCGTCCCAGCGTGAGGCTGCATGCCAGACCGCGGCCAAGCCGTGCCAGTTCTGACCGCGGAGCCGTTTATCAAGATCACGCTGCGCCGCCCAAGGCTTGGTACTGCCGATCAACAGACCCGCCTTCAGCAAGCGGCGCACGCGCGCAGCGCCATGCCGTTCGCGTAACGGTGTGGTCGCAATCCAGTCCAGCGGGCTCAGTGCGCCGAGCAGCTCGACATCTCCTGCATCGACTTCCACCAGCTCAGGCAACTGCGGCACATGCGCGAACCACTGCATGTGACTGACCACGCCGGTGCCGCCCGAAAGTAGGTCTCCCAACTCGAAATGCGCGAGCTCCCGCGGCTCCAGCCATAGCACCGCGCACCGCCGAACCCGCATTGGCTGTCCTCGCATACAAACCCTGATCTTGGGGCTTGCCGGCATTGGCCCACAAGGGTAGCGTCGCGTTTTCTTCATCCATCGAACAGGGGCAATCTTCATGGCAACTAAGAAAGGCCAGCAATCGGCACCGCTGGATCCGAAAACAACCAAGAAACTGCTCGACAAATTGTCCACCGACAATGAGTTCCGCAGTCTTTTCAAGAAGGATGCTGCCGCTGCGCTGGCGAAAGTTGGCTACAAGCTTGAATCCGGCAAGACCTCGAGCTACGAATGCCTGCAGTTCAACGCTGGGGAACGAATCGCACCGAAGGCGAAGATCGTGCGGGATCGGGCGAAGCTGGAGGAATCATTGAATTCCGTTGTCAACTTCGCGTGTGCCAAGGACTTCCGCGCTGACTGATCATTGACGGGATCCGCAAGGTGCATTCCACATCTTGACCTGTTTATGGGCCACGCAGTCCTCAGATGCCTGCGTGGTCCACGAATCACTTGCTTCCTTGCGTCGCTTGCCGTTCGTCGCGCAGCGCCTCGGCCGAGACCGCCGCATTGAAGAAGCGCAACACCTCGGTGGTCGTGGCTTCAGCGAACACACGGCCCCTATGGGTCGCCAACCAGCGGGACTGCACCGATGCCGCTTCCATGTTGCCTGCGCCTCGCTGCGCACGCATTAGCGCCCAGTGCACGGCGACCAACGCAGTATCTTGCTTCATCAGCGGCGAAAGCCTGGCCACGGCCGCCTGCGGCTTCCCGGCAAGACGCTCCTGCTCGGCCATCACCACCTGCCGCAACTGGGAAACCGTCGGATAGTCGGCAACGATTGCGCTGCCTTCGGTGCGACGCAATGCCTCTGCCACGCCAGCGCCATCACTGCGATACGCGGCCAACAAGCCGGCATACAGTCGCAGTTCGGTGGTTGTTGGGGGATACACCGCACCTACTTCGCTGCCCTTCGAATCAAGCATAGCGATGAGGTTGCGCAGGGTTCTCGATGCACCACCAGCATCAGATAACACCGCGACGCTTGCTATCCCCGCACGGGCACGCAGGGACTCGAGCACATCGCTATCGCCATCCGCTTTGGCAGCCCAGACCTGCGCCGCCTCGGCGGCATCCGACCATTGCCCGCGGTCAATCCCGGTGCTCACCGCGCCCTCGCCATGCCAGCCATTGCGGCCATCGGTACTGGCCAGGTACACCTTGTCCGCTTCGTCATGCTGGCCGCGCGCGTCGAAGGCGCGTGCATGGTATTCGGCGTAAGCGGTAAAGCCCGCTGCCTTGGCGGCACGGTATTCCACCAGCGCCGCTTCGTATTTCTCCTGCCCGAGCAGGTACGTCCCCAAGGCGTCGTGTGCAATGGCGACCCGTTCGTACTGAGGCACCAGCGTACGGCGCGCCAAGGCTTCGGCAGCAAGGAAGTCATTGCCATGGTGCCAACGGTTGGTCGCCAGTCGGCCGATGGTTCGGTAATCGTCAGGGTAAAGCGCCACGTATTGCTGCGCCTTGCGGAAATACGGGCCAGGTGCGTCGTACTGCAGCAACATCAGTTCAACGTTCAACTTTTCCTGCGGCGAGAGTCGCTGCGGGATCGCAAGTGCCTTGCGCCATTCCCCGAGTGCCAACGCCACATTGCCCCGTGACGCGTTGTCGCGCGCGATGTCTACGTGTGCCAGCGCGAACTGCGGATCCCGCTCCAACGCACGCTGGTACAAGCCCAGCACCTGCTCCCGCTCGCCGGACGTGTTGGCGAAGTGGCGCGCCAGCGCAAACGCCTTCAACGCCTCCAGGCTGGGTGTCGCCACGTTCGGCAGCGCCACTGACGTCTTCTGCACGTTCTGCATGGCCTCGCCCAGTTTTTCGCGCAACTGGGCGGTCACGTCGTCGATTGATGCCAGTGCGGATTCGATTCCTTTGCCATCGGCCGATACCGCATACACGGTGGTCTGGGTACGCGGATCGACGACTTCCGCGCTGACCCGCAGGCGCCCGCCGATTTCTGCCACGGTGGGCAGCAGCAGTGCGCGCGCGCCATCGCGCAGGGCGATCTCGGAACCGGTCGCGCGGTCGATCGCTGCATCCGGCTTGCGTTGCATGCGCTGCATGGTCTCGCGCATCTTCAGGTCGCTGATCAGGTTGACGTAGCGCGACTGCTCCAGGCTGAGCCGGAACGCCTGCTCCAGCGATTCGTCCAAGCGCGCGTCGCCGGTCAGGTTGCGCAGGTCGCCGACCACCACCCAGTCGCGCTCGCCAAAGGCAATCGCCGGTTTCGGCTGGGTAATGAACCATCCGCCCACCACCATGGCAGCCAGCACCATCGCTTCAGCGGCCAGCGCCGCCGGCCGGCGCCACAGCGGCAGGTCGCGCCACGCCTTGGGCGTGTGCGGTGGCATGCGCAGCGGGGCGAGCCCGGGTTCGCCGACTTCGTAGATTTCCTGGCCTTCCGGCAAGCCCTTGAAACGCCAACGACCGTAGGATTTCCAAACCAGCAACTCACCGCGCTCGCCGAGTTCGCGCGCGGCGCGGTGCGCCAACGGCTCAGCGGTCGCCGACAACAGGATCTGGCCCGGACGCGCCAGCGCCATGAGGCGGCCGGCAAGTGGTTTCGCCAAGCCTTCGACTTCCAGCGACTTGGCCCCGACGCGGATCGCATCGGCACTGTTTTCCCACACCAACACTTCGCCGACGTGCAAGCCGGCGCGCGCCTGTACTGGCTGCTTGTACTCGCGACCAAGTTCGCGCAAGCCTCGGACATAATCCAGGGCGAACCCAAGTCCGTCGATGGGGCGCTCGAAGATCAAAAGCAAGCCGTCGCTGCGGTCGATCAGCCGCCCGCGCCAGCGTTGCTGCAGTTCCAGCACCATGCGGTCATGGGCGCGGAACAATTCGGCCGCGGCTTGGTCACCGATGCGCTCGACCAAGCCCGTGGA
>JBDSIA010000266.1:0-1765 GCA_039918175.1 Thermomonas sp. | reverse complement strand
AAAAGTGTCGGCCGACTTGTCCGGGCTGATTCAAGGCATCTCCACCGCGGCGGCGCAGCAGTCCACTGCGGCGACCGACATCACCCAGACCATGAATACCATCCAGTCGATTACCGCCCAGACCTCGTAGGGCGCCAGCCAGACGGCGGAGTCGATCGGCAACCTGGCCCAGCTCGCTGCCGACCTGCGTCGTTCGGTCGCCGACTTCAAGCTGCCAGCCTGAGCGCCGGGCCAGTAGGGGTTGGGATGAACACTACCGTCCAGGCTCGTCCCGCATGCGTGCGGGGCCTTACCGGAGCGTCGCGATGACCACGGCGTTGCGGGATGCCATTGATCACACCGCGCTCGGCTGGGTGAAGCCCGAGATCGACGAGACCCTGCGCCAGGCGCGGCTCGAGATCGAGGCCTTCGCCGAATCCCCGGATGATGTGGCGCGCATGCACGGCTGTGCCGGATACCTGCACCAGGTGCAAGGCACCCTGCGCATGCTTGAACTGCGCGCCCCGGCCATGGTGGCCGAGGAAATGGAGCAATTGGCGCAGGCCTTGGCTGCGGACACGACCACCGGGCGGGATGACGCCTGTTCGGCCTTGATGCGTGGCGTAGTGCAATTGCCGGACTATCTGGAACGCCTGCAGGGCGGCCACCGCGACATCCCGATCGTATTGCTGCCTTTGCTCAACGAACTGCGTACGGCGCGTGGCCAGCCGGCCTTGGCTCACGATGCGCTGCCGAGCCTGCTGGAAGAGCCGACCGAAGCCGAACTCCAGCACGCGCGCGGCAGTCTGGCCGGGCGCAACCGGGCATTGCTCGACACGGTGTCCACCGCGCTCAAGGAAGACCTGCTGCGGGTCAAGGACGCCCTGGACCTGCACCTGCGCTCCGGCGCCACCGATGGCGCTGCGCTGAGGCCACAGGCGGAATCGCTGGATCGCATCGGCGAAACCCTCGGCATGGTTGGCCTGGAAGCCTCGCGTGGGGTGATCCGGGAACAGGGCAAGATCATGCATGCCATCGCCAATGGCGAGCGGCCCTCCAGCGAAAGCGAGTTGCTCGACGTTGCTGGCGCGCTGATCTACATCGAACATTCGCTGGACGACCAGGTCTCCCGGCTTGGCCAGGACAATGCTGGCGCCGGCACCGATGCCGATGAACTGCTGGCCCAGGAATCACGCAAGGTCATGGGCACGTTGACCCATGAGGCCGCGGCCAATTTTGCCGAAGTGCGCAATGCGTTCGTCGCCTTCGTGGAAACCGATTGGGACCACACTGCACTCAACCTGGTGCCGCGTTTGTTGGGCGAAGTCGCGGGCGTCATGCGCATCCTGCAGCTTCCCGAGCCTGCCGGGTACCTGGAAGCGTTGCGGCGCTACAGCCATGACGAGCTGATCGGCAAGCAGCAGGTGCCGGGCGGCCATCACCTGGATACCCTGGCCGATGCCTTGGCTGGAATGGAGTACTACCTCGAATCCCTGCAAGAGCCGCATGGCCAGCGCCAGGACTTGCTGGACAAGACCCGCGATAGCCTGGAGGCATTGGCGTACTGGCCGTTGCCCGGTGGCGAAATGCCGGTCGACGCCCCGGCACCGGACGTCGAGGACGATGCCGAAGCGCAGGCCACCGAGGCAGCAGCAGCTATCGAAGATGCCGTCACCGAGCCAGCCGCAGAGCCTGCCGTGGTCTCCGCGCAGGCCAGCGCGCCAATGCTCAGTGCGGGGTTCGATGCCGCCGGCGACGAAATCGACGACGAAATCCGCGAGATCTT
>JBDSIA010000265.1:0-11971 GCA_039918175.1 Thermomonas sp. | reverse complement strand
CCCGGCACCAGCCGCTTGTAGCTGTTGGTGGTGGAATTGGCGAACGCGTTGATCGCGCGCGCGTGCTTGAACACGCCGCCGATGTACCACAGCGCCATCTGCGACAGGCCGCCGTAACCGTCGCCGGAGAACAGGTTGCTGCCGCCCTTGGCCAGGCTCTGGTGCACGTGCATGCCGCTGCCGTTGTCGCCGACCAGCGGCTTGGGCATGAAGGTCGCGGTCTTGCCGTTGCGATGGGCGACGTTCTTGACGATGTATTTCATCGTCAACAGTTCATCGCCCTTGCGGGTCAGGGTGTTGAACTTTGTGCCGATCTCGCACTGGCCGGCATTGGCCACTTCATGGTGATGCACTTCCACTTCAATCCCGGCCGCTTCCAGCGTCTTGCACATCTCGGCGCGGATGTCGTGCAGCGAGTCCAGCGGCGCGACCGGGAAATAGCCGCCCTTCACACCGGGGCGATAGCCGGTGTTGCCGCTTTCGTAATCCTTGCCCGAGTTCCATGACGCTTCCTCGGAATCGACATGGAAGAAGGTATGGCCCATCTCGTTGGCATAACGCACCGAATCGAAAATGAAGAATTCCGGTTCCGGCCCGAAGAACGCCTGCTCGGCGATCCCGCTGGCCTTGAGGTAGGCCTCGGCGCGTTTGGCAATGCCGCGCGGATCACGGTTGTAGGGCTGCATCGTGGTGGGATCCAGCACGTCGCAGATCAGGATCAGGGTCGGATCGGCGGTGAAAGGATCCAGCAGCGCCGTGGACGGATCCGGCAGCAACACCATGTCCGACTGATGGATGCCACGCCAGCCGCTTATCGAACTACCGTCGAACATCTTGCCGTCCTCGAACAGCGACGGTTCGATGATCGACTTGGGAAAGGTCACGTGATGCTGCACACCGCGCATGTCGGCAAAGCGCAGGTCTACAAATTCGACCTTGTGGTCCTTGATCATTTTTTCGATGGTTTCGAGCGACACGGCAACTCCGGAGTCAGGTGGCGGATATACCCCATCCATCGCAAATTTCGTGCCACCTAATTTTAAATTGTAACCTATTGATTTATATGCACCTCTAACGCAACGCCCACACAAATTATCACCAGATTGGTGCGACTTGTTCATCTTTTTTCACTATTTCAGTGCAACAAATCGGAAGGCTGAACTCCGAACATGTCACTGATCACGTGCTGCTCCACCGCCCGTGCGTAGAGCCAACCCTGCATCCGTCGCACGCCGATCTCCTGCAGCGCTTGCTGTTGGATGAATTGCTCCACGCCTTCGGCAATCACATCGATTCCGAGCGCCGTGGCCAGCCCTACGACCGCGTGGACGATAGCGGTATCGACCGGCGATCCGGGGATTCCCTCGACGAAGCTCTGATCGATCTTGAGCACGTCGATGGGCAGACGCTTGAGATAAACAAGCGACGCGTAGCCAGTTCCGAAGTCGTCGATCGCCACCGAAACCCCCACCAATTTCAGTTTCACCAGCACATCCTGCGCCTTCGGCAAGTCGCTCATCAGCGTCGTTTCGGTCAACTCCAGGCAAAGACGCTCGGGCGCAAGGCCCGAAGCCTCCAGCGCGTGCATCACATCACCGACTAGGTCGCTCTCGTCGAACTGGCGGCCTGACACGTTCACCCGAACGGCGGGCAGCGTTCCGTCGAGCAGCGGCGACCAGTGCGCCGCGTCCAGGCAGGCCCGGTGCAGCACCCACTTGCCAACCGCCAGGATGAGGCCGGAAGACTCGATCACGCCAATGAACTCGCCAGCCGGTATCACGCGATCGCCGCTGCGCCAGCGCAGGAGGGCCTCGGCCGCGACCCACTCCCGCTGCGTCGGGTCGTACTCGGGCTGGTAGAACAGCTCGAACTCCTCGGCGAGGAACGCCTCGCGCAGGACGCGCTCGAACTGCAAGGCTTCCACCAACGTGGCATGACGGTCAGGGTCGAAGACCTTGTAGGCAAACTTGTCGATCTCCCTCGCGCTTCCTGATGCTTCTTCTGCTTGCCGAAGCAGGACACGCGCATCAACCGGCGTTGCACCGTCAGCGAAAGCCACGCCAACGGCGGCGCCCGGGCTGACCTCTTCATGTTCCCACTGCATCGAACTGACGGCGGCCAGGATTCGCTCGGCCAGGCTGACTGCGCCACGACCCATCGCCCGACGCGTGACCACCAGCGCGAAGGCGTCGGAGCGCACATGGGCAAGGTCGATGTCCGTGTCAGTGAATTGCGACAAGCGCTGGCCAACCTGCGCCATAATCTCTTCGGTCGTTGGCGCCGTGGCCGACGCCGCCACCCCGCTGGAAGGATCGATGCGCACATGCACGATGGCGAGCGCTTCCCTGTTTGACGTCTGCGAGGCCAGCCGCTGCGACACCATCTCCACCATGTAGTCCCGGTTGGGCAGCCCTGTGGTGGCGTCATGCAGCCGGAGGTGGCGCACCTCTTCCTCGGCTTCGCGGCGCCGGGAAATCTGGTAGGCCATTGCGACATAGTCACCCATGCTGGCGGCGAACGTGACGTCTTCCGGGCTCCATTCGCGCGCTTGATCGACACTTTCCAGGCACATGACGCCGAGTAATTCGCCATCTACGCAGGCCGGCGCGTCGAGCCGAGTCAGGATTCGATGCTTGTGCAGGTAGTCCCGCAACTGGATCAGGCCGGACGGGTCGGCCGCGCCGAGTTCCACATCGGACACGTGCAGCGCGCGCACGTATTTCAAGGCCGCTATATAGTCGTCGCCCTCAAGCGCGAGCGTGTCGAGGTCTTCGCTGAGCGTTCTGGCGCCACGTGACGGCGAATGGGCCTGCAGGCAACGCAACACGCGCGCGCCCGGATCGTATTGCCAGACACTGACACGCTCAACCCGCATGGCCTTGGCGGCAGCCTCGCAGATGGCGCTGATCGCGGTCTCGAATGTGCAGTCGGCATGCCAGACGGTGCGCGTCAGCGCAACCAGCGCGTTGTTGAAACGTTCGCTTGCCGAATAACTCTCCGGCTCGACAGGCTCGTAGTGCTTAAGCTTGTATGTGGACGGCATGCAATGCCCCCGCCGCGACTGCCAAGGCAGCCCGATTCCCCAGCCTAGTCCTGCGCGGGCTGCTCCGCAACGAGCGTGCTCTGCGACAATGCGGCACCCCCAAACCCCGGTTTCGAATGAACGACCTGTTGGCTGCATTGCTGCTCGGCATCATCGAGGGCATCACCGAGTTCCTGCCGGTCTCAAGTACCGGCCATCTGCTGATCGCCGAGCGCTGGCTGGGCCATCGCAGCGACTTGTTCAACATCGCCATCCAGGCGGGCGCAATCCTGGCCGTGGTCGCAATCTACCGTCAGCGGCTCTGGGGATTGGTGGTCGGCTTTACCAAACCCGCGAACCGCGATTACGCACTCAAGCTGGCCACGTCATTCCTGATCACCGCCGTGCTGGGCCTGCTGGTCAAGGCCATGGGCTGGGAACTGCCGGACAACGTGCGGCCGATTGCATGGGCGCTGGTCATCGGCGCGATCTGGATGGTCGTGGCCGAGCACTTCGCTGCCAAGCGCGCGGCGCGCGAAGGCGAACGCACGGCGATCTCCTGGACCACGGCGATTCTCGTGGGCATCGCACAAGTTATCGCCGGGGTGTTCCCGGGCACGTCGCGGAGTTCCGCCACCATCTTCGTGGCCCTGCTCGCCGGCACCACCAGCCGCGCCGCCGCCACCGAGTTCGCGTTCCTGGTCGGTATCCCGACCATGTTTGCGGCCACCGGCTACGAGTTGCTGTCGCTGGTTCGCCACGGCGGCATTGGCAATGAGGATTGGAGCGCGCTGGCAGTGGCGTTCGTCGCTTCGGCGATCACCGCATTCGTCGCGGTGAAGTGGCTGCTGCACTACATCCAGCACCATCGGTTCACCGCGTTCGCGGTGTACCGCGCGATCGTCGGCATCGCGCTGTTGCTATGGCTGCCGGCAGCCGCCTGAGTCAATCCGCGTCTGGATTCAGCGTGTAGGTTCCGTAGGTCGCAGCTTCGGTCAGTGCGTGGCCGTGCATGGCCTGGAACACATCGCCCTCTGTGAACGCGTTGGCCAAGTCCAGCGACTCGACATCCAGCGCGAACAGCCGGAAGAAGTAGCGATGCACGCGCAGATCGTGCGCGGGCGGGTACGGGCCGTCATAGCCGAAATACTGGCCCGCCATCGCGGCCTCATCCGCGAACCAGCCGGTGTAGCTGTTCAATCCGCGCCGCCCGCCGGCGTCGAGGCCTGCACGCTTGCCGCCCTTGGTCACGCCGTCGCTGCAGCTGCCGGCTGCAATCTCGCGTGTGTCCGCGGGAATGTCGGCGACCGCCCAGTGCACGAACTCGCCACGCGGGTGCGCGACCGGAATCGGGGTACTGCTGTCGGCCACCAAGGTGCCATCGGTCGGCGCATCGGTGTCGACGCACAGCAGCGCGAACGATTTCGTGCCGGCCGGAACGTCATCCCACGCCAACTGCGGATTGCGATTGCCACCAAAGCTTTCACCTTTTGGGGGCGCACCCATCGCGAATTCGGCCGGGATAGGCTTGCCGTGTTCGAAGCTGTCGCTGCGGATCTTCATGCCGGCGTCCTCATGCTCGTTGTCCAGGTGCGGTTGCCGGATCTTGAACCGAAGCGGGTGCAAGCGCCGTGGACAATCGCCGGGCTACCCAGTCCTCGGCATAGCCGCGCAGACCGGCTCCCTGCAGGAATGCGCAGTGGCCGCCATGCGCGGCGATTTCCACGGTGGCATTTTCGGGCAACTGCCAATCGCGAAAATCATCGATCGGAATCACCGGATCATCGGCCGAGGTCAGGATATCCGCCGGCACCTGCAATCCGAGCATGCGGTCGGCACTGATCCGATAACCATCGAAATACGCATCGACATCCGCGAAGTCGGTATGCCGCGCCACCAACCATGCGGTGAGCTCGCGTAGGCGACCACTGCGCAGATGCTCCTCTGCGATCGCATGCTGCTCGGGGAACAACGCCCGCTTGCGCCGCAACGAACTGGTCCACTTTTTCATGAAATAACGCTCGTATAGCGACAACCCCTGTTCCATCGCGGTGGTGGTGCGCTCGGGATCCAGCGCCGGGCACACTGCCGCCACGCGTGCCAACTGCAAGCCCACCCGAGGGGCGTGCAGCGCCACGCGCAGTGCGAAATTGCCGCCCAGCGAATAGCCGGCCACCACCATCGGCTGCAGTGGCCAGCGCCGCGAAATGGTCCGCGCGGCCTGCATTACTTCCTCCAGCCGGTTGGAATGGAACAGGTCTTCGTTGAGGTGATGGGTATCGCCGTGATCACGGAAATTCAGGCGGAACACATCGTAGCCACGTTCCAGCAGGCGCGCGCAGGTCAGCCGCATGTAAGCCGATTCCGCGCTGCCCTCCCAGCCATGCAGTAGCAGGGCCAGGCCACGCGGTGGACGTCCCGGCAGCGTGCTGTGCACACCATGAAGGCGGATGTCGCCACCCGCATCCACCAGATGTTCCTCATGCACGGCGCCGAGTGTGCGCAGGTCGCGTGCACCCCGCAGCACGCGTAGCGGACTGCTGCCAAGCAAGGTCTGCAGATGCGGATTGCGCAGCCAGCGCGGCGTGCGATAGGGGCTGGCGATGGTCGTTGCGGCGGCCGTGGGAATAGCGGGGCTCATTCGGCGTGCATGGCATCGACGATCCGACACCGCGCCAATTGCGCGATACCGCGCCGGCCCTCATGGTCGGCATGCAGGATCGGTTCCAGGAAACACACCCGCACTGGCCGCGAAGGCTCGCCGAGCAGCCGCACCAGGTTGGCCATGAAGCTTTCGCGCGGGGCGTACGCGACGATCGACTGTGCTTCGCAACCTACGCCATAACACAGCGCCACGGGCTGCACTGGCGCATCGGCGGCGACCGCCGCGCTGAAAATCCGCGCATGGAATGGCCCCAGCACCTCGCCGCTGCGGGTGCCGCCCTCGGGAAATGCCGCCACTGCGCGTCCGGCGCGCAGGCGCATCGCCATGTCCTGCATCACGCTGCCCAGCGAATCGGCATTCCCGCGCCGCAGGTAGATGGTTTCCGTGTGCGTGGTCAGCCAGCCGATCACCGGCCAGCTGCGGATTTCGTGCTTGGCGATGAAGCCCATCATGTGCTGCGAGTGCAGGGCGACGATGTCGACCCAGCTGACGTGGTTGGCCACGAACATGCTGCCGCCGGGCAATGGCACGCCTTCGCGGCGCAGGCGCATACCGAAGATCCGCAGGAACCAGCGCGCCCACCAGCGCAGCGCCGCATGCCCGACTTGGTGGCCGCCGACTTCGTGCACCGCCAGCAGCAGTAACAGCACCGGCAGATGCACCAGCACATGCCAGACAAGCAGCGGCAGCCGATACAGGTACCGGCAGGCGCGCAGGATGGGTTCGACCGTGGAGGACGTCGCGTTCATGGCCGAACCTTAGTCCATGCGGTTAGTGCCGCAAGCCAAAAAACAGTCAGCCAGGTGGTCGCGGCAAGACCGCCAAGGTAATCCGGCTGATGCACACCGGCTTGGTCGCCTCGTCTTCGATACGGATTTCCCAGACCTGGGTGCTGCGGCCGATGTGCACGGGGCGCGCTGTGCCCGTCACCAAGCCAGAGCGCACCGCGCGCAGATGGTTGGCATTGATCTCCAGCCCGACCACGGCATTGTCGCCGGCCATCATCGCGCCAGCACTGCTGCCCAGGGTTTCCGCCAAGGCGACCGAGGCGCCGCCGTGGAGCAGGCCATAGGGCTGGTGGGTGCGCGCATCCACGGGCATCGTCGCGCGCAGGTACCCGGGGCCGAGTTCGGTGAACTCGATGCCCAATGCCTGCATCAGGGTGCCCGCCGAGCGCGCGTTCAGTGCTTCCACGCTGGCGTCTTGCGGCCAGCCACGGGATGCTGCGTCAGCCGGCATCCGGCATCACCACTTGAACACGCCGGGGCGCCAGCCGCGATCGGCATAGCCGCCACGCAGCGTAGAACCACCACGCGAGTATCCGCTGCTGCTGCCGTAGCCGGTGCCGAAATCCCGCTCGCGGCGCTGGTGCATGCGGTCGATCAATTCATCGCGACGGCCGTCCAGCCAGTCGGTTCGGCCCAGGGTCGACGGCTCCACGCCCCGGCGCTCGGCCTCGTGAGCACGGTAGTCGCAGAAATCGTCGTACGCGTCGAGCTCATGCTTCAGGTCGCGCACCGACAGCTCGATCATCACCGCGTCATCCAGGAAGCCGAGCACCTCGATGTTGTCCGGGATCACGTCGTCCGGATCGCAGAAATACATCAGCGCCGTCAGCACGCGCTCCTGGTCGCTCTCCGGCAGTGCCCAGGCTTCGTCGCGCACCATCGCGATCATGTCGTCCAGGCGCAGCAACCGATCCTTGATGAAGTCCGGGATGTGCACTTTCTGCGCATCGGCCAGCATTGCAACAGCGCACGCCACGATTTCGTCGTTGCTCTTGCCTTCCGCTGCCTTCTTCGAGCGCGCTATCGCTTTCTCGAAATGAGCAAGATCTTGGTCGTTGAGTTCGAAATTCAGGGTGATCGACATGGGCCTTCCCGGCGCGCGCAGTGAGA
The DNA here is from genome assembly GCA_039918175.1 of Thermomonas sp. Lineage (GTDB taxonomy): Bacteria > Pseudomonadota > Gammaproteobacteria > Xanthomonadales > Xanthomonadaceae > Thermomonas. The sequence continues at coordinate 4,386 of JBDSIA010000265.1, read as the reverse complement.
CGGGAAGCCTAGGCTGCGCGTCGCTTCGCGTCAATCGGCGTGGGCGAGGGTACACATCACGTCATGCGCCCGGTGCCAATTGGCCGCCGGCGTGGCGAGAACGCGTTTCAATGTTCAGTTCACCAAGTGCCCCAACGCATCCGCGCCTGTGAGGGAACTGCCCCGTTGCGATGATGCCGCCCGGTCGACCCTGGCCATGGCGCTTACCCGTCTCCGTCCACCCCTTCAACCACAGATAAAGGTGCCTGCCATGAAAACCATGATGCTGTTGTTGGTGTTGTTCATCTCTCTCCTGACCGGTTGCAGCGGCGGTGGCGGTGGCGACACTGCCGAGAACGTGTTCGGGGACATGGCCGTCAACCTGCGGGAGATGTCGGCGATTCTGACCGGCGTCACCGACGAAGCCAGCGCGAAGTCCGCGGTGCCCAGGATCGAGGCGGTGCGCGTGAGAATGCGCGATTGCGCCAAGCGCGCCAAGACTGTCCCCAGGCCCGACGCCGCCACCGAGCAGAGACTCAACGAAACCTCGCAGGCGGTCATGGCCGAGGTCATGCCGAACATCTCCGCCGCCCAAGCGCGAATGGCGGCGCGTCCGGACCTCATGGCGATCATCGGACCAGCGCTGCAGGGGATGGAGAACGATCTTTGAGAGCGGGCGACGCGGCACGCTAGAGAATCGGCGCCAACCCCGAGCCGAACGCGGTGAACACCCGCACGCCCAGCCATTTCAGGCCAAGGTCCACCTCCGGGAAATCGCCGACCGGTTTGTGGCAACCGCGGAAGTCGGCGGCAAACGGTGAGGGCGGCGGCGTGCAGCCGGGGCCGGGCACGAATTCGTAGCTGGTGGCGTACTTGACCGGCCACAGGTCGAATATCGGCAGGCGCTCGGAAATCCGCTCGAGGTTGAACTCGATGCCGGACAGCACCGGGGAAGAATCCCGGCGGCCTATCACCCAGGCATTGCCGGGCTCCATGTCGCGCCGGATGCTGGCTTCCAGCAACTGCGCGAATGCCGGGTCGGTGATGACCACGGCGCTTTCGGTGTTGTAGGTATCGCTGCGCGGATCGAAGTTGTGGGTCCCGACCACGCCCACGCGCCCGTCCACCACCATCGACTTGGCATGCAGACCCATGCGGATGCCGGCGCGCTTGAGTCGCACCGGCAACGTGCTGGAAGCACCAAACAGGCGACGCCGTGCGCTGGATTCGCGGCCCGGGTCGCTACGCAGGCCACGCTTTGCCAGATCACGCTCGCGGCGTGTCAGCCGGGGTGCACTGACGGGGGCCGGGTCATCCGTGCCGGCCAAGTCGGCCCCGGTGGGACCCAGTTCGAACGGGGCATCCTCGGGGAATGGCTTGAACTCGTGGATCTCGAATCCGAAGTCGCGCAGGTAGCGGCGCTTGTACTTATAGGAAATGGCGTAGGCGATGAAGGCGTCGGTCGATGCCAGGCTATTGGTGGAGATCAACACCCGCGGCGGGTCAGGCTGCCCGTGCAGTATCCGAAACACCCGTTGCGCGGGTTTTGACAGCACCAGGTAAGGCGTCTGCAACAGCACCTCATCCTGCGCAGAGGCGATCAGCTGCTGCAAAACCTGGGAAGCGGGGGCGGCGTCCTCGTTGGTGGCGCTGCCGTGGTGCTTGACCGGCAGGTCGGCGATGAATTGCACACCGCTCACCGCCAAGGCCGGACTCACGAAATGATCGCCGATCACCGCGGCGTCATCGACATCGGCCAGCAACGCCCGCACGCGCTCGGGATTGGTGTATGGCGGGTGTGGGGGCGGCGGGACGCCTTTGCTGCGCAGGTAACGGGCCACATCACCCAGTCGCTCGGCCTGGACGCTGCGCGGCGAATTCCAGAATGCCGCGAAGTTCGTGGCCATGTCCTTCGCTACCGGACCTGTGATCAGCAGGTCGCGATCACGGAAATTGTAGGACGCATCCCAATCGAAATAATCGTCCTGGTAGTTGCGTCCACCGGTGATTCCGATGGCATCGTCGATCAGCAACAACTTCGTGTGCATGCGCCGGTTGAGCGTGCGCCAGCAGCAGGCCGAGGCCACCACGTACATCGGCGTGGACAGCCGCGCCCGGTCCAGCACCGGGTTGTAAAGCCGCAACTCGAAATTGACGTGCAGCCCGGAAAGTGCGGCCAGCGTCGCCACTTTCTCAAGCGCCGACAGCTGGTCCAGCAGCAAGCGCACCTTGACCCCGCGCAACGCCGCTGCCTGCAACTCGTCCAGCACCAGTTGCGCGGACTCGTCCTCGGCGAAGATGTAGGTCTGCAGGTCGATGCTGCGGCGCGCACTTCGAATCAGGTGAATGCGCGCCAGCAGCGCCTCCGCCCCTTTGTCCAGCAGCACCACATTATGTCGCGGGGATGCCGGGGTCGATTCGGCCAAGGCGCGATCCGCCATTTCATGCAGCGGGGATGCAAGGGCGCAGGCGTCGGCTGCCGTGCAGGCGACCACGGTAGAACGTGCGCTGGCGGCGATCCTTTCGGCATCATCGCGCCTTGGCGTGGACACGGTCGCGCAGCCGCCCAGGCTGCCACCGAGCAATAGCAGTGCGGCCAGCGCCAGCCACGGGCGGCCACGCCCACCTATCATCGGTTCACGGCCACCAGAACTGGGTCAGGGTGCCGATCCCGGGTTCGATGGACGCATCCACCGGCAAGCTGAGCACCGCGATGCCGCCCGGCGGCATCCCGCGGTAATCACCGGTTTGGCCGCTATGCATGAGCGCCGCAAGCTGCTCCAGCCCCGGGTTATGGCCGACCAGCAGCAAGCGCTCGGCATCGCGGTTGGCATCGGCCAGGGCCGCCAGGGTGCCCGGGCTGGCCTCGTACACGGACGCTTCCTCGCGGCCCTGCACGCCGCCGAGATCGCCGAGCGCTTCAAGTGTCTGCAGGGTGCGCGCCGCACTGGAATACAGGATGCGATCCGGCGTCAACCCATGCGCCCGCAACCAGTCGCCGGCCGCTTGTGCCTCGGCAAGACCGGTGGCGGACAAGCCGCGTTGGCGATCGTCCTGGCCCGCAGCGGCGGGTTCGGCATGGGCGTGGCGCAGCAGGATCAAGTCCCTCATTGGATCTCCTTGTGGCATTTCCTGCAGCTTACGCTGCAATCAGCTAGTCCTTGCGCAGCCAATGCAACAGCGGCAGCCAATCGGCTTGGTGGTCGCGTACCTGCGCCGAGTGATAGTCGAACAGGCTTTTGCCCAGGCCGGTGAGCACCACATAGGCCTGGCTGTCGCGCAATTGCGCCACCAGCGGGAACGGCCAGCTGCGCAGGATGTCCAGCGCTTGTTGCGAAGCATTGGTATGCGGCTTCAGGCGATTGCCGACCAGTCCCACCCGCAGCTTGCCCTTGCGTACCCGTGGATGCTTGCCCAGGGACTCAAGGAAACCGACGCTGGCTTCGATGTCCAGTGCAGACGGCTGGATCGGAACGATCACCGCATCGGCGACGTCGAGGAAGCTTTCGAGCGCATTACCCATCGCCCCGGCCGGCGCATCCACGATCACCCGCTGGGTGCCGTCCGGAACGTGCTTGTGCCACGACTTGCGGCTGCCATCCAGCGGCAGCACCGCACTGGCCATGCCTGCACGGCGCTGGCACCAGCGAGTCGCCGATGCTTGCGGGTCGGCATCGACCAGGACCACGTTCTGCCCGGCCACCGCCGCCTCCGCAGCCAAGTGGGTGGCGATCGTGGTCTTGCCCACCCCGCCCTTGGAACATGCCACCAACCATGTCTTCATCGCGCGCACCCTCGAGCTGATGACCCAAGCGTACACGCAAGCGTGGCTAGCGTCGGCTTAGCCAGGATAACGTTCTCCCACGTCCAGTCGCAGGCGTTCGGCTGCAGTGGCCACGTCCACCGACAGCGGCAGGATATTGGCCCAGACCCCACTGCGGCCGGCGCCCTCCAGCAGTTCTGCGGCATCGGCCAGCTCCATCGCACCCACGATCTTGGCTGCACCCTTGATCTTGTGCGCCTGCCGGGTAAGCCCGTGCAAATCGCCCTCGCGACGCATCGCTTCGAGCAGGACCAGATCCCCGTGCGTGCTTTCGAGGAAATCGCCGAGCAAGGCGTGCGCCTCGGCGGGATCCTCGCCAGTCAACGTCCTCAGGATTGAGATGTCCAGGGTGGGAGGCTGCGCCAGCTGTGGCAGCCCTGCCTCAGCCATGACCACCTGTTGATTGTTTGCCGTCTGTATCGAGACCCCCTGCGCGGCGCTCACTGGCTGCGCTGCAGCGGTATGCGGCATCCAGCGCTGCAGGCAAGCCCCCATGGTCGGAATGCTGACGGGCTTGGCCATGTAATCGTCCATGCCTGCCGCCAGGCAGCGTTCCGCCTCGCCTTTCAGGGCAGAGGCGGTCA
>JBDSIA010000264.1:0-7586 GCA_039918175.1 Thermomonas sp. | reverse complement strand
TTGTTGTTGCAGCACGTCGACCACATGGCGCAGGGCACGGTCGCCGGCCAGATGACCCAGGCTATCGTTGATACGCTTGAAGTAGTCCAGGTCGATCAGGCAGACCGACAACGAACCCCCACTCGCGCGCGCGGCGTCCAGCAGGCTGGGGAAGCGGTGAAGCAGCCAGGTGCGGTTGGGCAAGCCGGTCAGTCCGTCCGTGCCGGACATGTCCACCAGCCGCTGCATGCGATAGACAATCGTGGTGGTCAGTACGGTCATCAGCGCGATCAGTATCAGCCGCTGGACCTGGTTGGACATGGTGACGGTGCCGTACTCGATGGATGCCAAATGGTCCGGGTTATGTACCAGCTGGACCACCAGCAACACCAGCAAGGCGTATTGCGACAGGGCCAGCACGCCTGCATACAAGGTGAGCCGGCCATCGTTGCGCAGCGCAGTCATGGCGATGGAGATCAGGTAGAACGCCCAGACCACCATGCTGTTCAGGCTGGTGGCTGGCGAATCGAAGGCGAGCGCCACCAGCACCAGCGTGGTCAGGCTGACATCGTAGGTAGCGGTAGCAAAGGGCAGCCAAAGGAAACGCCCTCGTTGCCGGGCCAGTGACAGCCAGATCTGCGACATCACGATGGCCAGTACCGCACCGCCCAGGCCGATCATGGTTTCGCTGTATTTGCCTCCACTGAGCAGGTTGACCAAGGGCAGCAACAGCAACAGCATCGACAGCACGGCGCGGATCCGCGCAATGATGAGCTCACCGCCCGCGCCAAGTTCCAGCATCAGCGCATCCGGCCGGGTCAACAGGCGTTGCCGGAAATCGCGCAGGCCGGATGGAAGGATGGGCACGCAGGAATTTCCCTGAAGTGGATGCAGGACGGTGCGCCGGCAGCATAGTGTGCAGGAACGTGTTCGGCCAGAGATTCACGGCATGCCTTCGCAGCCATCCCACCCCTACAATCGTCCATCAGGGCAGGAGTCCTCAGCATGCAATACCGTCGTCTTGGAAGTTCAGGCCTGCAGCTGTCCGCGTTGTCGTTCGGCGCTTGGGTGACCTTCGGCAATCAGGTCGGTCGTAGCGATGCGCGCGAGATGATCGCCGCGGCCTGGGACCACGGGGTCAATTTCTTCGACAACGCCGAGACCTACGCCAATGGCGAGGCAGAACGCGTGATGGGGGATGTGCTGGCCGATCTGCGCTTGCCGCGCGACGGCTGGTGCGTGTCCAGCAAGGTGTTCTTCGGCGGGGTCGACGATCCGCGGCCCACCCAGAAGGGACTGTCGCGCAAACATGTCGTTGATGCTTGCCATGCCGCGCTCAAGCGCCTGCGGGTGGATTACCTGGACCTGTACTTCTGTCATCGCCCCGATCCGCACACGCTTATCGCAGAAACCGTGTCGGCGATGGACACCCTGATCCGCCAAGGCAAGGTCCTGTACTGGGGTACGTCGGAATGGAGTACGGACGAAATCCGCGAGGCGCATCGTGTTGCGCGGGCGCACAACCTGCAGGCGCCGACCATGGAGCAGCCGCAGTACAACTTGCTGGACCGGAAGCGGGTCGAGGTGGAGTACGCGCCGCTGTATGCCGAATTCGGCATGGGCACGACGGTCTTCTCACCGCTCGCATCAGGGCTGCTCACCGGCAAGTACAACGACGGCATTCCCGCCGATTCGCGGCTCGCGCAGGAAGGCTACGGCTGGCTGCAGCGCGGGCTACAGGGCGAGCGCATCGCCAGATTGCGCCGCTACACCGCGCTTGCGCAGGAGCTGGGGGTGGCGCCATCGACGCTGGCGCTGGCCTGGTGCCTGCGCAATCCGAACGTGTCCACGGTGATGCTGGGTGCGTCGAAGGTCTCGCAGATGCTGCAAAATTTCGAGGCGCTGGAGGTTTCGCAGCATTTGGACGCCGACGCTTGGAGCCGGGTCGAAGCCAGCCTGGCTTGACCGATGTGATTTCGACCCCTTCCGATCGCAGGTCTGTCCTGCAATATCGTCTGCGCAACGGAAGCCTATACTCGGATCCTTAGCCAAGGAGACCGTCAAATGGGCCCGTTACTCGCGATGATCGTGCTTTTCGCCGGCGTGGTGATTCTGTTCAAGACCGTGCGCATGGTGCCGCAGGGCTATCACTGGACGGTCGAGCGCTTCGGCCGCTACACCCAGACCCTCAGCCCGGGGCTGCACTTCCTGATCCCGGTGGTCTACGGCGTGGGCCGCAAGATCAACATGATGGAGCAGGTGCTTGAGGTGCCTTCCCAGGACGTGATCACCAAGGACAACGCGGTGGTCAAGGTCGACGGTATTGTCTTTTTTCAGGTGCTCGATGCAGCCAAGGCCGCGTATGAAGTGGCGACGCTGGAAATCGCGATCCTCAACCTGGTGATGACCAATATCCGTACCGCGATCGGTTCGATGGACCTGGACGAGTCGCTGTCCAAGCGAGACGAGATCAACACCAAGGTGCTGATGGCGGTCGACCAGGCCACGCATCCATGGGGCATCAAGGTCAACCGCATCGAGTTGAAGGACATCGCGCCGCCGCGCGACCTGATCGATTCGATGGCGCGGCAGATGAAGGCCGAACGCGAGAAGCGCGCGAATATCCTGGAGGCCGAGGGCTTCCGCCAGGCCGCGATCCTCAAGGCCGAGGGCGAGAAGCAGGCGACGATCCTGGAAGCCGAAGGCGAGCGCGAAGCCGCGTTCCGCGCCGCCGAGGCGCGCGAACGCCTGGCCGAGGCCGAAGCCAAGGCGACCCAGATGGTGTCCGACGCGATTTCCAGCGGCAATGTGCAGGCGATCAATTACTTCGTTGCACAGAAATACATCGAGGCATTCAAGGAACTGGCACAGGCGCCGAATCAGAAGTTCGTGCTGATGCCGATGGAGTCCAGCGGGATGATCGGATCCTTGGGCGGCATCGCCGAACTCGCCAGGGAAGCGCTGGGACGCAACCCTGGCGGCAACCCGGCGATGCCGGCGTTCAACTCAGGCGCCTGACCCATGCGCTGGGATATCTTCGGTTGGGCGGCAATGGCGCTCTTGCTGTTCGCCGCGGAAGCGCTGGCACCCGGTGCATTCATGCTGTGGCTGGGGTTCGCCGCCGTCGCCGTGTTCCTGGCGGTGTGGGTCATTCCTGGCATTCCGATGGTCGTGCAGGCGGCGGCGTTCGTGGTGCTGAGCTTCGTCTCGATCCAGGTCTACCGCACCTGGTTTCGTGGCAATGAAAAGGACAGCGACCAACCGGCTCTCAACCGCCGCACCGCCGCATTGGTGGGGCGCGTGGTGCCGCTTGAACGTGCGATCGTGGATGGCCGCGGGCGCGTGCAGATCGCCGATGCTTATTGGGACGTCAATGGCTCCGACCTTCCCGCGGGTACTCCGGTACGCATCATCGGTGGCGATGCGATGACCCTGCAGGTCGAGGCGGCGTAAGTTGCCAGCCTTGTAGGTCCCACGCTCCGGCGCGCGCAAGCGGGCCCTGCGATAATGCCAGCCCCACACTGCCGGCCCCGTGCATGACCCAGACGACCATCCTCAACGAAGCCCATCGCGCGCTTGGCGCCAAGATGGTGGATTTCGGCGGCTGGGACATGCCGATTCACTACGGGTCACAGATGGAAGAGCACCATCAGGTCCGTCAGGACGCGGGCATGTTCGATGTCTCGCACATGACCGTGGTTGATCTGACCGGCGCGCGCGTGCGCGAATTCCTGCGCAGGCTGGTGGCCAACTCGGTGGACAAACTGGCCAAGCCCGGCAAGGCGCTGTACACGACCATGCTTAATCCGCAGGGCGGGGTGATCGACGACCTGATCATCTATCACATGCTTTCTGAAAGCCGGTCCGAGTCGTGGTTCCGGTTGGTGGTCAATGCCGCCACCCGCGAGAAAGACCTGGCGTGGATCAGCCAGCAGGCGGCGGACTTCGACGTGCAGGTACGCGAGCGCCCCGAGTTCGGCATGGTCGCAGTGCAGGGACCGAATGCGCGCGACAAGGTGACCGGCCTGTTGCGCGAGGACGACCGCGCCAAGGTCGCCAAGCTGGGCCGCTTCGCCGCGCGCGAGGCGATGACAGAAGACGGCATCCAGGTATTCATCGCCCGCACCGGCTACACCGGCGAAGACGGTTTTGAAGTGGTGGTGCCGGAAGCGCAGACGGTCGCGTTCTGGAATGCGCTGCTTGATGCGGGCGTCAAGCCGGCTGGTCTGGGCGCGCGCGATACGCTGCGCCTGGAAGCCGGCATGAACCTGTATGGCCAGGACATGGACGAAACGGTGTCGCCGCTTGAAGCTGCGCTGGCGTGGACGGTCGCGTTCGACGACGGCCCCGATGGCCAGCCGCGCGACTTCATCGGCCGCGACGCGCTGGAAGCGCAGTGCGACGCCGGCGTGCCGCGGCAGATGATCGGCTTGGTGATGGACGACAAGGGCGTGCTGCGCCACGGCCAGAAGGTGCTCACCGACAATGGCGAGGGCGAAATCCTGTCGGGCACGTTCTCGCCAACGCTGGGCAAGGCGATTGCCTTTGCGCGGGTGCCGGCTGGTGACGTCGGCGGCGTGCGCGTGGACATCCGCGGCCGCGAAGTCCCGGTACGCGTTGTGCGCTTTCCTTTTGTGCGAGAGGGCAAGATCCAGGACGGAATCTGACTGCTCCATGGGTGATATTTCACCCGCAGCTTCGTTAGACTTTCCCCACCCCCACGTTCATGCCACAGGAGCCCCCGATGCGCGAGATCCCCGGCGACCTCAAATTCCTCAAGTCCCACGAATGGGCACGCGTTGAAGGTGACGGCAAGGTCACCATCGGCATCTCCGACCACGCGCAGGCCTTGCTGGGCGATCTCGTCTATGTGGAATTACCCACCGTGGGCGACCAGGTCGATGTCGGCAATGCCTGCGCGGTGGTGGAATCGGTCAAGGCTGCTTCCGACGTCTATGCCCCATTGAGCGGCAAGGTTGTCGAAGTGAACAGCGTGCTTTCCGACAAGCCCGAGACGATCAACGAAGATGCTTTTGGCGATGGCTGGTTGTTCACCATGCAGATCGATGACGCCGAACAGCTCAACGACCTGCTCGGTCCGGACGATTACGCCGAGTTGCTGGAAGACGACGAGCACTGACCGACCTGGGTTGCACGCCAAGGGGCATTGCATCCCATCGACCCGCGGCGGAAGCGCCGCGGGTTTTCATTTTTGCGCGGTGCGTGACTGCGAAATCGAACACGACATTGCTTCGGCCATCGAAAAAAGTTCGCGCAGTTTCGCGCAAACCGACTTGTGCGACGCGCAAATGTATGCGCGCGCGACGTTTCCTGGAAGCCGTTCGATGCATGCGTCTTGCCTGCATGCTGGCAAGCGTCGAAACCAATCATGCAAGACATGACGCATTTGCGTTTGCATGCAGCTATCGATGCGAACCGCGCCAATGCTTGCGTGTAGCGCTCTTTCTGGTTCTCGCGTGATTGCGCGAAGCAACTGTTTGCGAATGTTCGCGCGGCATTGATGGGCATGCGCAGCGTAGCGTCGGCCCGCCACCTCAAAAAAAAACCTTGCAGGGTTGTTGACAGTTGAAAAAAGCGTGATTACGTTTCGCCCAGCAGACGTTTACTGCAGAAGCGAGTGAGCAGACACAACGCGATCATCGGCAACACATCACAGACCTCCGCCCGCAACATCAAACAGGTGGACGCCGGCATCGCATCCCTCGCAGAAAGCAAGCCGACACCCATGATCGAAACCTGCAGCGCTGGCCGCCGCGGGTTTTTTGATGGGAGCGGAACGTCTAACGGCGGCTTTGCGGCACGTCCGCGGGCCACCATCAAATCCGTACCGGCGCGCGTTGCGCGCCGGCGGTTGATCACGGGTCCGATACCCGTGGTGTCTTTTGAAACTGGGCGTTACCGATAGACCAATGACGAGGAGCCATCACATGGCCATGAAGAAAGCTGCGAAGAAACCGGCCGCCAAGAAGGCCGCGAAGAAAGTCGCCAAGAAACCTGCGGCCAGGAAGGTCGCGAAGAAGGCAGCAAAGAAGCCGGCCGCCAAGAAGGCGGCGAAGAAAGTAGCGAAGAAGCCGGCCAAGAAGGCGGCGAAGAAAGTAGCGAAGAAGCCGGCCAAGAAGGCAGCGAAGAAAGTAGCGAAGAAGCCGGCCAAGAAGGCGGCGAAGAAAGTAGCGAAGAAGCCGGCCGCCAAGAAGGCTGCGAAGAAGCCTGCTGCCAAGAAGCCGGCCAAGAAGAACAAGCCTGTTGCAATGCCGGCGATGCCTGCACCGATGATGTAATCCAGCCTGACTTGATCAGGCAAGCCCGGTGGTTGACTGTGATCGGGTGATGAACACTGCAGACCCTTCCCGTTGCCCAGGCGGGAAGGGTTTCTTTTTTTGGATCAGCGCGGCGCGGCGCTTTCCGCCGAGGCATCGCTGCCTGTAGTGGCATCGTCCTGGTCGACGTACTGGGTGGCAGGCGCGGTAATGGCATCGTCCAGCCACTGCCCGCCGCCGATGCCAAGCGCGCTGTCCAGGATCGTCGGCAGCAAGCCTGATGGCAATGCGCTTTCGCTGTTCCACAAAATCACGATGCCGAGGTCGCGGTCGGGAAGCAATGCGATCGCGCCGCGATAGCCCTGCACGGCGCCGCCATGGAACGAGATCTCATGGCCGGCATAGTTGAACGCGCGCCAGCCCAGTGCATACCCGGCGGAGCTCAAGCGGGTGCGGCGCCAGCCTGAGCCGCGCATTTCGCGGGGCGTGTCGATGACGGGTTGGTGCATGGTCGCAAGCAGCGGCGCTGGCAAGACATCAGGGCGATGCCCGGTCTGCGCGATCAGCCACTGCGCCATGTCGCTGATGCTGGCGTTGACACCTGCTGCAGGCGCCACCCGGTAATAGCTCGGCTTCGGCATCAATGGCAGCCAGCCGCCGCCGCCACGCACATGCGGCTTGGCCCAGCGCGCGCTGGCTTCGATGCCTTCCAGCCCGTAGCTGGCATCGTGCATGCCCAGCGGCTTGAAGATGCGGCGTGCGACAGTTTCGCTGTAGAACTGGCCAGTGGTGGCGAACACGATGTCGCCAATCAGGCTGAACGCCACGTTCTGGTAGGCGTAGCACTGACCCGGCGTGCAGGTCATCGGCGCATACGCCAGCTTGCGCGTCAGCGTGTGGAAATCAGTATTCGCTTCGAGGTCGCGGTCGAACGCGTTGTGGGTCAGCCCGACACGATGGCTGAGCAGGTCGGCAACGGTGACCTGTTGCGCTGCATTGGGTTGTGACAGCCGGACATCAGGTAGGTATTCGACCAGACGGCTATCCCAGCGCAAGAGCCCGTCATTCACCAGGATCCCGGTGACGGCACCGGCGAATGACTTGGAGAGCGAGGCAAGGCGGAACACCGTATGCGCATCCACCGGCAGGCCATCGCGCGAATCGGTGACCCCATAGCCCCGCGCGCTGAGCACACGTCCGTTCTGCACGATGCCCACCGCCAGTCCGGGAATGCGGCCACCGGCGACCATCTCCTCGGCCATCGCCTCGAATTTGCGTACGTCCAAGCTGGGCGAGGCCGACGCCGCCTGCCTTGCCGGGATGCCAGCC
>JBDSIA010000263.1:0-3335 GCA_039918175.1 Thermomonas sp. | reverse complement strand
CGTTCGTCAGCTCGCCTTAGAGCCAGCGATCCAGCCGTAGCAAGGCATCGCGCCAGGGCGTGAATGCGGTCGCCAGACCGATCAACACGCCCATCGTGTTGGCCAGCGCATCCTGACGGTCCAGCATTCGGCCCAGGCCCATTTGCCCCTGCAGGTATTCCAGGCCGATACCCATCAACACCAGCAGTACGCAGACGAAGCCCCACGACAGGCGGCGCACGTACAACTGCACCGCACCGGCGGACAGCGCCGCATAGGCCGCGAAGTGCTCGAACTTGTCGCTGACCTGCAGGTCCGGCAGATCGTGCGCCGGCACCAGCGAGGCCACCACCACGATCGCCACCGCCAGCATCCACAGACCCGCCCACAACCACGGGCGACGGAACGGTTTGAGCGAGCGGCCGAAGCGACGCCGGGGTGCACTCACAGTCGATGGCTCAGGTCGCCGACCAGGAATGCCGCGCCCAGCTCGACGCCGCGCTGGAAACCGATCGCCTGGAACCGTTCGCCCATCTCGCTGGGCAAGGTGAGTTGCTTGACTTGCGTGCGTAGCGCATGCCGGGCGATGTCATCGACTGCGCGCGATTCGGCCAGCGCGAGGTTCTCCGGCAGGCGGTTGCCAATCAAGAAACTGGCTTGCGAGCAGTAACCGGCGAAGTCGAAACCGGCGCCGGTTCCGGCTTCAGCCAAGGCCGTGAAATCCACCGACGCGGTGATGTCCTGCAAGCCGGGATACGCATGGACGTCACTGATCAGATGATGCTGGCGGAACGCGCGCAAGGTGCCGTCCCTGCGCTGCGGCTGGTAGTACTCACGCCGCGCATGGCCATAATCGATGAACAGCATCGCGCCATCCTTGAGTCCGCCCATCACCGCCTGCAACCAGTACGGCAATTGCGCCAGCAATTCGCTGCGATAGCCCTCGGCGAAAGGTTCCGGCAATTGGGATTCCACATGCCGCGCGGCCGCGGCCAGCATCGGGTCCGCCGGGCGATCAGTGCGTACAAACCGTCCTTCACCGTCCAGCGCCACGTGTTCCTCGAACACTTCGCCATCGCGGATCGTGAAACGCGGCGTGGGTAGTGCATCGATCACTTCATTCGCGAATAAAACCCCATTCCATGTTTCGGCAGGCGGCCCATCCAGCCACGTGACCAGTTCGAACAGCAACGGCGGCAAGCGCTGCTGCAGGCGTTCGCGTTGGCGCTCACGCAGATCGGCGCTTGGTTCAAGAATGGCGTAACGCGCAGGCAATGCGTCATTCGCCAACAACTTGGCCAATGCGGTTTCCGCAAACGCACCGCTGCCACCACCGATCTCGACGAACTCCGCCTCCGGCCCGAGCTGCTGCAAGACGGGCGTCAGCGCATCCGCCACGCAGGCGGCGAACAGGGGCGAGCGCTCCGGCGCGGTCACGAAATCGCCGGCAGGCCCGAACTTGATCGCGCCGGCGCTGTAATAGCCAAGGCCCGGCGCGTACAGCGCCAGCTCCATGAATTTCCAGAACGGGAGGCTGCCACCGGCGACAATGATCTGCTGCTGGATCAGCATGCGCAGGTGATCGCTGTGCACTAGTGCGTCGGCATCTGTGGGTACCGGCGCGAGTGCTCGTGGCGTGGTCATGATTCAATGGCGGTCGACAAGTGCGCAGGATACCGCCACCCATGCCCGAAGCCGCTGCTCAACCCGTCAAGGTCGCACTCATCACCGGCGCAGCGCGCCGTATCGGCGCGGCGATCGCGCGGCGCCTGCATGCCGATGGCTACGACCTCGCCTTGCATTACCGTTCGTCCCAAGCCGAGATGGACGCATTGCTGGCCGAACTCAATGCCACGCGCCCGGATAGCGCCGTCGGCTTGCAGGCGGATCTTTCCGAATGCGACCGCTTGCCGGAACTCGTTGCAAACACGGTGGGACATTTCGGCCGGTTGGATGCACTCATCAACAATGCATCGAGCTTTTATCCCACCCCGATAGGCACCGCCACGCCGGCGCAGTGGGACGAGTTGTTTGCCAGCAACGCGCGCGCACCGCTTTTTCTCGCTCAAGCCGCCGCACCCCACCTGCGCGCATCGCGGGGCGGCATCGTCAACCTGGGTGACATCCATGGGGAACAGCCACTGGCGGATCATCCGGTCTATTGCATGGCCAAGGCAGCCCTGCTCATGCTGAACAAATCGCTGGCGCTCGATTTGGCACCGGAAGTGCGCGTCAATGCGATCGCCCCCGGCGCGATCCTGTGGTCCGAGCATGACACCGATGAAGACGCACAAGCTGCAATGCTGGCACGCACCCCTCTGCCACGACTTGGCTCGACGGAGGATGTCGCTGCAGCCGTCTCGTGGCTACTGGGCGAGGCTGGCTATGTCACCGGGCAGATCTTGCACGTCGACGGTGGGCGCGGGCTGGGTGGTTGAACCGAGTGTTCACAGCTCAACGATCGGGAAATCCCGGTTGCGCTCCGGATGCGCATCCCAAAGTTGTTGCAGGGTGTGGCCGCGGATCGGGTCGACGAAACAAGGCTCGATCTCCGCCAATGGCTTGAGCACGAAGGCCTGGCTCAGTTCTGGTCGCGGCAGGATCAATTCGCCGGGACCATCAAACACGAGGGCGTCGAAATACACCATGTCGACGTCCATGGTACGGCTGCAAAACTTGACGCTGGTGCGGGTGCGGCCATACCTGGCCTCAAGCGCGTAAAGCCACCGGTTCAGCGCGAACGGATCGATGTCGCTGTCGATGGCCGCGGCGGCATTGAGGAAATCGGGGCCATCGAAGCCGACCGCGGGAAAGCGGTAGACGGCGGACATGACCACCCCGTCGAAGCGCTCGCGCAAGGCCGCGATGGCCGAGCGCAGGTTGCGCTCGGGTTCGATGTTGCTGCCGATACTCAGGTAAGCCCTGCCTGTCTGTTTCATCTCATCTCCCCCGTTCGATCATCACGCCCACTGCGCGCGCACCGCGCACCGCGCCCGGCTTGCTGAGCTTGAGCCGGACGTTCGACACGCCGAATTCGTCCAGGATGATCTGCGCACAGCGCTCGGCCAGGGTTTCCACCAGGCCAAAAGAGGACTGTGACACGAATTCGATCAAGCGCTTGCTGACGTCCTTGTAGTTCAGGGTCAGGGCGATGTCGTCGGTGGCCGCGGGCACGCGGTTGTCGAAGGCCATTTCGATGTCGAACACCAGCGGTTGGCGGATCCGTCGTTCCCAATCGTAGATCCCGATCAGGGTGTCGATTTCAAGGCCTTCGATGAAGACGTGGTCGGTCATGGCAACAGGATAACGGAGGCATCGACTTCCAGGAATGCGGCGCCTACCGTCGCGTGTTCGCT
>JBDSIA010000262.1:0-5375 GCA_039918175.1 Thermomonas sp. | reverse complement strand
GCCGGCAACTTGATGCCGCTGACCGCGCCGCTGCGCTGATAATCCTTCCAGCCGCTGCCGATGATGTAGCCGCGGGCGATGCATTCCACCGGCACCGGCGTGAGTTTTTTGGTCACCACCGCGCGCTTTGCATACAGGTCGGCATCGACGCCGGGCGGCAACACGCTGGCGACATCAATTTTGGTCAGGTGGTTGGCGATGATATGCGCGGTCTCGTCGAACCAGAAATTGCTGATCTGGCACAGCATCTCGCCTTTGCCGGGGATCGGGTCGGGCAGCACCACGTCGAACGCGGACAGGCGGTCGGTCGCGACCATGAGCAGGCAGCGTTGACCAGGGATGGCATCGCCAAGGTCGAACACATCGCGGACCTTGCCGCGGTGGATCAGGTTGAGGCCGGGCAGTTCGGACTGGAGCAGGGTGGTGGCCATGGCGGATCAAGGCATTCGAAGGCCGCCAGTTTACGGCGTGCAGCGGCGCTTGGGCTGCAGGCGTTCGCGAGCAGCCTCGGCGAAGTAGAATCGTCACATGACACGCTGGTACGGTAAATTTTTCGGACTGATCGCGGGCTGGCTGCTGTTGCGGCATCCCGCTGGCGGCTTGCTGGGCGTGCTGATTGGGCATGCGTTCGATGCCGACTGGCTCAAGAGCACGCGCGAGAATCCGTATCGCGTGTTCGGCCTGACCGCCGAGGCCAGTGATGCCGAAATCGACCTCGCTTATCGGCGGCTGATCTCGCAATACCACCCGGACAAGCTGGCCGGCACCGCGCCCGAATTGCAGCGCCAGGCCGAGGTCAAGGCGCGCGATATCAACACGGCCTATGACCGCATCAAGGCCAGGCGCAAGGGATGAAACCCGAAGGATGAACATGCAAGCCACCGTCATCGCACCGTCGATCCTGTCCGCCAATTTCGCGAAACTGGGCGAGGAAGTGGAGAACGTGCTCGCCGCAGGTGCGGACTGGGTGCATTTCGACGTGATGGACAATCATTACGTGCCCAACCTGACGATCGGCCCGCTGGTGTGCGACGCCCTGCGCAAGCATGGCGTGACCGCGCCGATCGACGTGCACCTGATGGTGGAACCGGTCGACCGTATCATTCCGGATTTCGCCAAGGCCGGTGCCACGCACATCAGCTTCCACCCGGAAGCCAGCCGCCACGTGCATCGCAGCGTGCAGTTGATCAAATCGCTGGGCTGTCAAGCCGGACTTGTGCTGAACCCGGCGACACCTGTCGATGTGCTCGACTACCTGCTGGACGAGATCGACTACGTGCTGCTGATGTCGGTCAATCCCGGTTTCGGCGGACAGGCATTCATTGCGTCCACCTTGGACAAGCTGCGCGCCGTGCGTGCGTGCATCGACGCAAGCGGACGACCGATCCGGCTGGAAGTCGATGGCGGGGTCAAGCCGGACAATATCGGCGAGATCGCCCGCGCAGGTGCCGACAGCTTTGTCGCCGGCAGCGCTATTTTCAGCCAGCCCGATTACGCCGTGGTGATCCGCCGGATGAAAGCCGAAGTCGACGCGGTGCGTTGACGGCGCGCGCAAAGCGGGCAAAGAAAAGCCGACGCCGTGGGAGGGGAGCGGCATCGGCCTTGGGAAAAGTGGGCGTCCTGCCCGTCCGTCGTCCCTGCGATGGACTCTGATCATCCGCGGGCTGCATGACGCCGATGTGACAGCTGGCCCTGCATCTCGCGTTCACCCCTTCGGGTTAGCCTGTGTCCATGGCTGCACCCCCGCATTGGCACCTCATCATCAACGGCAAGTCGGCTGGCGACGAAGACCTGCGCTCGGCGGTTGTTGCGCTGCGCGAATCCGGCGTAAACGTCGGCGTGCGGGTGACTTGGGAAGCGGGTGATGCAGGACGCCATGTTGCGGAAGCACTCGGCGAACACGTCGACACGATCATCGCCGCAGGGGGAGACGGCACGCTGAGCGAGATCACCACCGCGCTTGCGTATCGCAAGGGCCATGCGGATGCGCTCCCTGCAATCGGTCTGGTCCCGCTGGGGACCGCAAATGACTTCGCATGTGCTGCGCTGATCCCGCTGGATTCGCTTGGGGCGCTGCAGCTGGTGCGCGAGACCACGCCGCAGTCGATCGACCTCTTGTGCGTCCATGCCGATGGCCACGATCACTGGGTGGCGAACTTGGCCAGTGGCGGTTTCGGGACCGAGGTGACGTCCAATACCCACGAATCCTTGAAGTCGATGTTGGGTGGCCTTGCCTACGTGGTGTCCGGTCTCGGCCAACTGGGACGGATCGAGCCACAGCGTGCACGGCTTTCCGGCCCCGGTTTCGAATGGGAAGGCGAGTTCATTGCCCTTGGCATCGGCAATGGCCGCCAGGCCGGAGGTGGCCAGGTGCTGTGCCCCGATGCGTGGATCGACGATGGCCTGCTGGACGTGACCATCGTGCCCCCGCTGGATGGCGACTTCGCGGCGACGCTGGGCACCGCCATGTTCGACGGCCGTGCCGCAGCACTCGATCGCGTGGCGATCCGTGCGCAACTGCCTTGGGTGGAGATCCTCGCCATCTCTCCGCTGACACTGAATCTGGACGGCGAACCACTGCAGGCCCCCGCCTTCCGCATCGAGTGCGTACCCCAGCGGCTGCGCATGCACCTGCCGGCCGATTGCCCACTGTGCCTGAACCCGGCTACAGTACTCCGATGAACCCGGCGATTGACTCCTGCAAGCATGGTTGGCGATGGTGGCGTGGCTCTGCCGCCCTGATCGCCCGTATGCCCATGAAGGAAGCTCCGCTTGATTACGCACGCCCAGTTCCAGCAATTCGCCGCTGACGGCCACACCCCCGGCTCTTACAACCTCGTCCCGGTGGTGCGCGAGGTCCTGTCGGATCTCGACACGCCGCTGTCGGTGTACCTGAAACTGGCCGATGGCCCGCATACCTACCTGTTCGAATCTGTCGAGGGCGGCGAACGCTTCGGTCGCTACTCGATCATTGGGTTGCCGGCTCGCCGCGTTTATGAATTCCGCGGGCATACGCTTGCCGTTCGCGAGCATGGCGAAATCGTCGAAACCCGCGAGGTTGCCGACCCCCTCGCGGAAGTCGAGGCACTACGCGTGGCCCACCGGGTGCCGCGCATCGCCGGCCTGCCCGGTTTCAGTGGCGGCCTGGTCGGCTGGTTCGGCTTCGAGTGCATCGAATACATTGAGCCGCGCCTGTGTGCAAACACCAAGCCGGATGAACTCGGCACGCCCGACATCCTGCTGATGCTCAGCGATGAACTGGCCGTGTTCGACAACCTCAAAGGCCGGCTGTTCCTGATCGTGCACGCCGATCCGGGTCAGCCGCAGGCTTGGGTGCGTGCCAACCGCCGGCTGGATGCGCTCACCCATCGCCTGCGCAACGGCAGCGCGCCGTATCCGGAAACCCTGGTACCGGCGGCGATCGACGAATCCGATTTTCGTTCCAGCTTCAGCCGCGAGCAGTACCACGACGTGGTGCGCAAGGCGCAGGAATACATCCGTGCCGGCGACATCTTCCAGGTCGTGCCATCGCAGCGGCTGTCGGTGACCTTCAACGCGCGTCCGGTCGATGTGTATCGCGCGCTGCGTGCACTGAATCCGTCACCGTACATGTACTTCCTCGATACCGGCGCCACCCAGGTGGTGGGTTCGTCACCCGAAATCCTCGCGCGGTTGGAGCACGATGCTGAAGGTCGCGGCACTGTCACCGTGCGCCCGATCGCCGGGACCCGTCCGCGCGGCAAGACCATCGAGGAAGACCACGCACTGGAAGCCGAATTGCTGGCCGATCCCAAGGAACGCGCCGAACACCTGATGCTGATCGACCTTGGTCGCAATGACGTGGGGCGCATTTGCGAGACCGGCAGCGTGCAGGTCGGCGAACAATTCGTGATCGAACGCTACAGCCACGTCATGCACATCGTCAGCGAAGTCACCGGCACGCTGAAGGCTGGCCTGAGTTATGCCGACGTGCTGCGCGCGACCTTTCCCGCCGGCACCGTTAGCGGCGCGCCGAAGATCCGCGCACTTGAAATCATTCGCGAGCTGGAACCGGTCAAGCGCAACGTGTATTCCGGCGCGGTCGGCTATATCGGCTGGCATGGTGATGCCGATACCGCGATCGCCATTCGTACTGCTGTGATCCAGGACGGCCGCCTGCACGTGCAAGCCGGTGGCGGCGTGGTGTACGACTCCGACCCGGACGCCGAATGGCAGGAAACCATGAACAAGGGTCGTGCGTTGTTCCGTGCCGTGGCTGAAGCGGCTAGGGGCTTGTAACGTGACGACGCCAAGATTTGCTGAACGTGAAGCCCCGCAGGCAACGTTTTCTTCACGACAACCTGCGTCCAATCAAATGCGACAGGCGAATGGCCTGTGCAGTCTGATGCGGGAGGGTGTGCATGCAACGCGTGGAGGCCACCAAGGTACGGTCGCGGTTCTCGCTCGCCGGGCATCCACAGGTGATCGAGATGTTGTGCCCGCATTGCCTGAAAGAAGCCACGTTCTCGATCAAACACTGGACCCAGCATGCGGGCCGGGTTGCCGCGACCGAGACCCCGTGCCCGCGTTGCGGAATTGGGGTGCTGTTCCTGAACCTGGTGGATCATCGCGACACGCCGGGCGAGCCGACCCTGTACGCACACCCGGACCCAATCGGGCGCAACCGCATGGACGGAGTGGAATACTTGGGCGAGCTGTCTGCGCCGCTCGGCCGCACCTACGACTCGGCCCTGAAGCATTACAACAACGGCGACTGGGGCACGACGGCCCTCACCATCCGTCATTTGCTGGAAGGCCTGGCGACCAAGCTGCTCACCGACACCCATCGCGACCAGCCGCTCCCGACGCAGCTGCAAACCCTGAGCGAGCGCGTGAACCTGGCCGAGCCACTGGACGACATCGCGGAAATGCTCTCACCCAGCGGCATCTTCGGGCGCCAGTTCAGCGACGAAACCGCCATCGACCAGAACACCGCGCAGCATCTGCTGGAACTGGCCGAACAGATGGTGGCCTACCTGGTCATCCTGCCGGGCAGCATGGCGGACCTCAAGTCCCGCATCGGGTCTGCGCCGGTGCCGTTGCGCCGCGGTATTACCGCCGCCTGACCCCGCTCTCCGCGCCTGCCGCGGAGTCGCCTCCAATTTCCCCTCGCGCTGCAGCGCACGCTGCGCGGCTTGCCCGCTACGGAGCATCTCCATGCTGCTGATGCTCGACAACTACGACAGCTTCACCTTCAACCTCGTGCAGTATTTGCAGACGCTGGGGGCCGAGGTGCGGGTGGAGCGAAATGATGCGCTGACGGTGGACGAGATCGAAAAACTCGCGCCAGAGCGCATCGTGATTTCGCCGGGACCTTGCACACCGAATGAGGCCGG
>JBDSIA010000261.1:0-5047 GCA_039918175.1 Thermomonas sp. | reverse complement strand
ACGATGACTCGGTCCATCGGCATCGCCAAACGCTTGGCAGTGGCTTCGATGATGCGCAGGTTGGCTTGGTGCGGCACCAGCCAGTCGAGCTCTTCACGTGCAAGACCGTTGGCTTGCAGTGCTTCGTCGACAACGCTGTCCAGTGCCTTGACGGCGTGCTTGAACACTTCGTTGCCGGTCATCAACACACGCACGCCCGCATTGTGTTGCTCGGGTTTGAATCCGGCGGACACGCCGACCGGGTTCCACAGCAACTCCTTTTTGCTGCCATCGGCATGCATATGGGTGCTGAGGATGCCGGTTTCGGTATCGGCCTTCAGCACCACCGCACCCGCGCCATCGCCGAACACCACGCAGGTGCCGCGGTCGGTCCAGTCGAGCATCCGGGTCAGGGTTTCGGCTCCCACCACCAGCACGGTTTTGGCTGCGCCCGACTGGATGAACTTGTCGGCCACCGTCAGCGCATAGATAAAGCCAGAGCATGCCGCATTGACGTCGAACGCGGGGCACCCGGCAATACCCAGCTTGTGCTGGAGGATGCAGGCGGTGGACGGGAAGATCAGGTCGGGCGTGGTGGTGCCGACGATGATCAGGTCTATCTCACCTGCGTCGACCCCTGCTGCTTCGAGCGCCCGTCGGGCAGCATGCAGCGACAGGTCGCTGGTGAGTTCGCCTTCGGCGGCGACATGGCGCTCGCGGATGCCGGTGCGCGAGGTGATCCATTCATCGCTGGTGTCGACCAGCGTGGCCAGGTCGCTGTTGGTCAGCACCTTTTCCGGAAGATAGCTGCCGGTACCGGCAATCCGGGAAAACAGGCGCGGCGACGCGGACGACTGGGGCATGCGGGAAGCTCCTTGCAGGCCTGCAACCATAGCGCGGCGGGCCGGGTCACGCGAAACGCCAACGGCCGCACCAAGGGCGCGGCCGGGCATGCAAGCTCACACGACCTTGCGGTCGCGGCTCACTCTTCGTCTACGACCTTGACCTTGGGCGCAATGACCTGCTTGCCGCGGTAGTAACCATCGGCAGTCACGTGGTGGCGCACATGGATCTCGCCGCTGGTCGGATCGGTGGCCAACTGCTTGGCGGACAGGGCGTCATGGGCGCGGCGCATGCCACGGCGGGACGGGGAAACGCGGGACTTCTGGACAGCCATCGTGCAACTCCAAACGGTGTAAACGGGACCACAACAGTGCGGCCAGGCCGCGATGATTTGTCAGTCGAATTCAAGAATCCAATTCGCACAACGTCTTTCAAGACTTGCCTTTCAATTCTTCTTCAGGCCCGCCAATGCCGCGAACGGGTTGGCTGCAACCGTTTCCTCGATGGAGGGCGCGAAATCGCGCTCGACCACTTTGGCATCCGGCGCCACCGCAACTACCGGCAACGCCAGAATCAACTCGTCCTCCACCAGCTCCGCCGGCCGCAACATCGCGTCGGCATCCACCAGCAGCGCCTCGTACTCGTCCGGCAGAGCCGCTTCATCAGCCTCGTCGCGGATCAAGCCCAGCCGCTGCGAAATCCGTACCGGCAACAGGAACCGGCTCAGGCTGCTCTGGCATTCCAGGGGCAGCTCGGCATCGATCCCGAGTTCGACATACGAAACCTGCAACGCATCAATCCCGAACGCAAGCCGAAACCGGACCTCGCCTTCGGTATCCAGCAGACTACTGCCCAGGCGGGTCATCGCCGCTAGCGGAATCCGACCTTCGAATTCGCGCCGCGCCGCGACCATCCGCCAAGCATCCAGCACATCGGGCACGGGGTGGGACATAAGCCGGAGAATGTTACGGGAGTTGCTTTTGCCCGTCAAACCGCAGGCCGGGATGAGATTACCAGCCTAGGTCAGGCCGGGCGCTATGCAGGGCAGCGGTGTTTGCCGCTGCCTCCGGGCTGTCGCAAACTGGGGTCATGAACCTCGTTCTGCCAGCCATCTTGACCTTCGTTGCAGTGAGTGCCCTGTTCCTGCTCTGGCGGCTGCGCAGGGGCGGTAGCACCCGCCAACGCACCATTCGTGAATTGCTGGATGCCGCCGATGCCCTCGAAACCCGGCTGCGCGCGGCGCGCGAGGAAATCGAGGCGATTGCCGGCGACCAGCAGGACCCGGTGCGCGGCGCGATGCAGGAAATCCTGCGCCAGCGCCTGTGGCTGCAGGAACATGCCGATGATGCCGGCGTGGAACATCTGCAGGCCGTGCGCGACTCGCTGGAAGCCGCCCGAGGCAAGCTCGATGGCCAGTTGCAACAAGTCAACCAAGCCCGGCAGGGCAGCACCTGACCTATGCCCCGACTGATCCTGGCGTCCACGTCGATCTACCGCCGCGAGTTGCTCCAGCGCCTGCGCCTGTCGTTTGAAGTAGCCCGCCCCAACGTGGACGAAACCGCGCTTGCCGGCGAATCCCCACCCGACCTGGCGGTGCGGCTGGCGCGAGCCAAGGCCTCTGCCCTAGCCGCGCAGGAAGCGGATGATGCCTGGGTGCTGGGCTCCGACCAGGTAGCCGAACTGGATGGCCAGCCACTCGGCAAGCCCGGGGGACATGACGAGGCGGTCGCCCAGTTGCAGTCGATGCGCGGCCGTTCGGTACGCTTCCACACCGCGCTATGCTTGGCCCATCCTGATGGACGCAGTTTTGCGGACCTTGATCTCACCGAAGTCCATTTCCGCGCGCTGGACGACACCGAAATCGCCCGCTATGTCGATGCAGAACAACCCTACGACTGCGCCGGCAGCTTCAAGTCGGAAGGCTTGGGCATCACCCTGTTCGAGTGGATCGACAACCAGGATCCAACCGCACTGATCGGCCTTCCGCTGATCGCGACCTGTCGATTGCTGCGGCAAGCGGGGTTTGCCCTGCCCTGATCGCGCAAGCTATCAACGCACCGTGATGCGTTGCTCGGCCCAGTCTTCCACGCTGCCATCCGCCCCATGCAAGCGCAGCCCCAGCCAATGCGCGCCGGGCACGGCCCCTGCGATGTGGGCACGCAACCCCACCCGTGGCTGGTTTGGGTCGGTGCTGATCTTCCAGAAGCCGGCCACCTCCGGTTTGGATACGCCGTAAGTCGCCGAGGCGGCCACGCGGCCATCCAGCAGGATTTCAACCGATGCGAGCCCCACGCCATCCTTGAACGCCCACCCATAGACATCGAACGAAGAACTTACCGTCGCTGACGGTCTAGGCGTATCAATAAACGCCAGCGACGGCGCAATGCATGCACGTGATGGCACGCGCGCCTGGATTGCGAACAGCAGGAAACGCTGGCGGCCATGGTCGATGTTCAGCACCCGCGGCGCGGGCAACGATCCGACTTGTTCGCACAGGCGATGGTAGTACTCGAGCAATTCCCTGAATTCCACATGGTTCGCTGCGACCACCAGCAATAGCGACCGCTCGGTCGCACTCTCGGCATCGACATCGAACCGCTCTCGCAACAACCTCCACAACGCCAGCTGCGGCGCGCGTCCGTGCTTGCCGTTGAGCGGATGGTCGAGGACCGGGATATCAGCATCGTCCAGTGCAAAGCCCAGTTCTGCACCCAGCTTGAAATCGCCGGCGACCAGGCGCGTACCAGGCGGCATCGACGCCAACCTGTCGCGCACCGTGCCTGCAAGTTCATCCCATCCGGCAAAATTGGTCGGATGGAAGTTTCGCGAAGCTGTCTGCGCACGCAGCGAGGGCACCGATGCGATGGCGTAATAGCCCAGCACCGCCGCCAGACCCAAGCCTGCCGTGACCCACGTGGCAATCCGCCAACCAGGCAGCCAGCGTGCGAGCACCAAGGGCACCAATGGCAACAGCGCGACGTAGCCAGGCAATGGCCAGTGGAAACTGACCCGCTCGCGGTCGGCAAAGAAACCCAGCGCGAGGAAGCCGAGCACGATCAGCGACCCGCACAGCGCCAGATAACGAGAGGCGTCAGTGCCACGGATCGTCAACGAACGCCAGCCGGCTACCATCATCGCAATCAACAACAAGGGCGTGACGAGCAGCAATTGCATCCGGCCCAGACGCAAGCCTTCGCGGCTGAACTGCCATGGATGGCGGTCGAGCAACTGGAACTGCAACCCGGCATCGCCATGGGCCAGGTTCCACAGCAACAGCGGCAACCACGCCAGTGCACCCACCGTGATCGCCATCCATGTCAAAGGACTGCGCAAGGCGCGACGGCCTTCGGGCAACACCAGCATCGCGACAAGCCCCACCGCTATCACCGCCGCGAACCGGTAATGGCACAAGCCGCCGAGGACAAGACCCACGGCCAATTCCGTGGAAGCAAAGACTTCGACACGGCGCAACAGCCGCAGGGCGGCGTCAAGGCAAAGCAGCGTTGCCAGCAACAATGGCACATCGGGCAAGGCCAGCAGACCCATGCTGCCGGCCAAGGGCAGCAAGAGCGACAAGCTGCCCGCCTGCCATCCGGTGCGCGCATCGAATTCGCGCGCAGTCATGTGCACCATGAGCCACGGTATCAGCGCTCCGATCAACAGGAACGGCAGGCGCAGCGCAAATGCATGGTTGCCGCCCAGACGCGTGCCAAGCCATGCCAGCCATGCGCTCAGGCCCGGTAGGTCGGAATACGCCCAAGCCAGGTGCTGGCCTTCCTGCCAGTAGAACGCCTCGTCCACGAAGATCGGCAACTGCAACGCCAACGCGACCTTGATCGCACAAACGGCCAACCACAGCCCGACGAACCAGCTTCGTGCGCATCCAATGCCTGGCCTGTCACGTACCAACTTGCAACCCCGCTACACTCGCTGACTCATCGTGGACTCAAGGACCGAGGCGTCATTGCCCGACTACGACATGACAGCATCCCCGGCGATCGACGCGATCCTACCCGAAGCCCTGCGCGCCGCACTGCGCGATGCCCAGGCCCAGATCAATACATTGGTGCTGGGCAAGCCGCAGCAGGTGCGTCTGGCTTTCGTCGCGCTGCTGGCCGATGGCCATCTGCTGATAGAAGATTTGCCGGGATTGGGCAAAACCACGCTGGCGCATGCGATGGCGGCCACACTCGGCCTCGGCTTCCAGCGCGTGCAGTTCACCTCT
>JBDSIA010000260.1:0-9082 GCA_039918175.1 Thermomonas sp. | reverse complement strand
TGCTGGCACTGTCTTCGAAGATCCCGGTGCCGATCGCGCTGATGACCGGCGTCGCCGGCATGCTGGTGGCCGGCGTCATTCACATTGAAGAGGCCTATACCGCGATCAACTGGAAGACCGTGTTCCTGATGGCCTGCCTAATCCCGCTGGGCTGGGCGATGGATTCCAGCGGCGCCGCCGCCTGGCTGGCCGGACATTCGCTGCAACGGTTGCCGGACTGGATGCCGCTGTGGCTGCTGCAACTGCTGATCGGCCTGCTGACGACCCTGTTTTCACTGGCAATCAGCCATGTCGGCGCAACGATCGTCATGGTGCCCATCGCGGTCAATGTCGCGCTTGCCGCAGGTGGAAATCCGACCGTGTTCGCACTGACCGTGGCGTTGTCGGCATCCAACAACCTGATGACTGCGTCCAACCCGATCATGTCGATGGTCGCCGGCCCGGCCAATTACACCGGCCGGGACTTGTGGCGGGTCGGCGCCCCGCTGTCGCTGGCCTATTTGGTAATCATCGTAGGCATGATCAATTTGATGTACTGAGTGGCGCAGTAGTGGGCGGACATGCGCCGAGCCTGAGTTCGCCATCCACGCAACGCACCGCGATTTCACGCAAGTGCTCGCCGCGACACGGGCCGGCCACGCATTGCCCGTTGGCCAGATCGAAACTGGCCCCATGCACCGCGCACACCAACAGACCCTCCTTGCTACGCAGGAACTGACCCGGCGCCCAGTCAAGGCGACGGCCGGCATGCGGGCACACATTCAGCCAGGCACGCAAGTCGCCAGCGGCATCGCGATGCACGATCAGTGATTCCGCGTCGCCATCCAGCACCGCTTCGACCTCGTACAGACTATCGACGGCAAGGCTGTCGACCCGCAGCAACGAAGCGTGCGTATTGGTGCCGTCATTGCCATTTAACGAACTACTCACAACTCGAATCCTGACCCGTCCGATAATTGTCATTATTGTGTCATGGCGTCTTCGCGCCCCGGGAATCCAACTTCGATGTCTGTGTTCCGTGCTCGTTCGTTCCAAGGGTTTCGCTTTGATCCGTTCAAGGCGCCGCGCAGGCCGCGCCAACGCATCTTGCGCTGGATATTCGGCGTGATCGGAGTGAGCCTGTTGCTTGGCTTGTTGTTCGTGAGCGTGTTTGTCGGCATCGCCATGCTGGCGGTAGGCCTGCTGGTGCGAATAGCCAGGCAACGCAGCAAGCCCATCGCCCACGGCGACACCATCACCGGCGACTACCGCGTGTTGCCCAAGGCCGAGTTGCCGTTGGCACGCTGAGTGGCTGACCTGATCGCTGCCGCGGCGACGCCGCGAATCCCGGTTCGCGATGCAAGTGGTGCGGTGCTTGGGGATTTCCCGGCTCGCCGGATTTATTGCGTCGGCCGCAACTTTGCCGACCATGCGCGCGAAATGGGTGCCACTGCGCCGGCTTCGAAAGAAGACCGCGGTTTGCCGGTATTTTTCTGCAAGCCGGCAGATGCCATCGTCACCGATGGGCAGGTGCCCTACCCGCCTGGCACCAACAACTTGCACCACGAAGTCGAACTCGTCGTTGCGCTTGGTCACGACGCACCTGCGGGCGTGCTGGATCCCGATGCTGCGATGGCGCTCGTGTTCGGCTACGGCATCGGCCTGGATTTGACCCGCCGCGACCTGCAAACCGCCGCCAAGGCCAAGGGCCTGCCGTGGGATACCGGCAAAGGGTTCGATCATTCAGCGCCGGTCAGCGCGCTGCTGCCGGCGGGCATGTTTGGCGATTACACCTCACTGGACATCACCCTGCAGGTCAATGGCGATACCCGCCAACATGGCCGGCTGTCAGACTTGATCTGGAATGTCGGTGAGATCCTTCATGAACTGTCCAAGCTCTATGCGCTGCGCGCAGGCGATGTGATTTTCATGGGCACGCCCGCTGGCGTGGGGCCATTACAGGTTGGTGACCACTATCTGGCGAAGCTGGGCAACCAACTTGAATTGTCGGGTTGCATCCAGCCACCGCAGTACGCTTGAGCGTCCGCCAAACATTCTCAACATCTACCCAACTTTATAAGGACTCACAGATGGGCATGGCCAGCGAGTTCAAGGAATTTATCGCCAAGGGTAACGTGATCGACTTGGCGGTGGCCGTCGTGATCGGCGCAGCCTTCGGCAAGATCGTCACTGCCTTCGTCGACAAGATCGTCATGCCCCCGATCGGGCTCCTGATCGGTGGCGTGGATTTGTCGAAATGGGCCATCACGCTGAAGGACGCCACGGTGAACGCCGCCGGGGAAGCCGTACCCGCGGTGGCGATCGGCATAGGCGATTTCCTCAATACCCTAGTGCAGTTCCTGATCATCGCGCTGGCCGTGTTCATGGTGGTCAAAGCGATCAATCGCATGCACCGGAAGCACGATGAAGGGCCCGCCGCGCCGGCCGGGCCTTCCGAAGAAGTGTTGCTGCTGCGTGAGATTCGCGACGCACTCAGGAAATAGATTTCGCGATACCGGCATGACCACCGGCACAGCGCAGCCGAACCGTCGGCTGATAGGCTTGCGGTTTCGTTGGTTCAGACTGCCCGGCTTGCCATCTTGGTGCGCTCCATCCGGGCGCCCTGATCGAGTCACTAGGAGATCGCGCGATGCGCCGCACTGTCCTGTTGCTTGCCATCGCCGTTGCCCTCAGCGGCCCGCTGCATGCCCAACGCGCCACTCGCATCAGCGATGCCGCACTGGCCACCGCCAGCCAATTGCGCGAGAAGGCCCTGCATGACGACACCGGCTGGAAGGTGGTGGAATCGCTGACCACCGAAGTCGGTCCACGCCTTGCTGGCAGCGTAGCCGATGCCCGTGCAGTCGCCTGGGCAGTAGCCAAGTTCAAGGCCCTCGGCTATGACAAAGTGTGGACCGAGCCAGTCACGTTCCCGAAATGGGTGCGCCGCAGCGAACATGGTGAAGTCCTTGGTGGCAGCGCGCAGAACCTGGTGCTGACCGCGCTTGGCGGCAGCGTGGGCGGCACGGTCGAAGGCGAAGTGGTGCGCTTCCCCGATCTAGCCGCGCTGCAGGCGGCGCCGGACGGATCGCTCAAGGGCAAGATCGCCTTCGTCGACTACCAAATGCACCGCAAGCAGGACGGCAGCGATTACCGCAACGGTGGCGGCATCCGGGGCGGCGGGCCGTCGGTGGCGATCCAGAAAGGTGCATCGGCTTTCCTGATGCGCTCCGCCGGCACTGATACCTCGCGCGCCGCACATACCGGCATGTCCCGCTATGCCGCCGGACTGACGCCAATCCCGGCCGCAGCACTGTCCACGATCGATGCCGCGCAACTTGCGCGCCTGGTCGCGATCGGGCCGACCCGCGTGCGACTGGCGCTGGATTGCGGCTTCGACGGTGAATACACCTCGCAAAATGTCATCGGCGAAATCACCGGGAGTGCCAAGCCCGATGAAATCGTGTTGCTCGGTGGCCACCTGGATTCCTGGGACCTCGGCACGGGCGCGATCGACGATGGCGCCGGCATCGCCATCAGCATGGCCACCGGCGCCCTGCTCAAGCCAATGAAACCACGCCGCAGCATCCGCGTGGTGGCGTTCGCCAATGAAGAGCAAGGTCTCTACGGTGGCCGTGCGTATGCCGAGAAGCATGCTGGCGAGGTGGGCAAGCACGTGATTGCCGCAGAAAGCGATTTTGGCGCAGACCGGATTTACAAGTTCGACAGCAGTGCGGCCAAACTGCAGCCCGAGGCGATGGCGCAAATCGCCAATGCATTGGCGCCGCTGGGTGTCCAGTGGATGCCCGGCACGGGCGGGCCGGAATCGGATATCGAGGTGATGGCCGGACTTGGTATGGCGTGGGCATCACTGGGACACGACGGCACCCATTACTTCGACCTGCACCACAACGACGAAGACACCCTCGACAAGATCGACCCGAAGCAGCTTGCGCAGAATGTGGCCGCCTACGTGGTGTTCAGTTGGCTGGTTGCGCAGGCGGATGGGGATTTCGGTAGTGTGCCGAAATCGGTTGAAGCCAACAAGCGCTGACGTCATCCGCATGCTCAGGCGTAGAACTGGGCAGCCATCCATGGCGCGATTTCGTTGACTGCGGATCGCCCGGCCAAGCCATACGTGGCTTGTCGTTCGCAGCCGCAGCCAGTGCCTGACGGCGCTGGCTAAACGCGGCTGCTCACCCATTGCGCCAGCAGCACCGCGCAGGCCGCGGACACATTCAGGCTTTCCACGGACCCGCTGCCGGGAATCGACAGCTTGAGGTCGCATGCCACGCCAAGCTCGCCCGACATGCCTTCGCTTTCAGCGCCCAGCACATACACCAGACGGTTCGGCAACGTTGTCTTGAACAAGTCGCTGCCGCCGCGTACCACGGTCGCGGCCAGTTGGAAGCCTGCTCCATGCAACTGCGCGATCGCATTGTCGTCGCGGCCAAGACGCACCAACGGCACCGCTTCGGCGCCGCCTTCGGCGACGCGCGCGGCGGCCCCGGACAGCGCCAGCGTGGAATGCTTCGGCAACAGCACTGCGGCCACGCCGAAGTGCGCGGCGCTGCGCAGAATCGCGCCCAGGTTGTGCGGGTTGCCCACACCATCCAGCCACAGCGCGCATTGCGGGCCTTCGGGTAGTTCCCGCAACCAAGTGGTAAGCGGTTGAGGTTCTGCGCGCAGGACGTCAGCGACAACGCCTTCATGATGGGCGCTGGCGGCGAGCTTCTGCAGGTCGCTCTCTTCCACCACGCGATAGCCCACGCGATTGGCCACGCACCACTTCAGCAATGGCTGCAGTTGCGGGATGCGCGCTTCCAGCAAATAGAGCTTGCGGATCGCCTCGGGTCGTCTGGCGAACACGGCGGTGAGTGCATTGAACCCATGGATGCGCAGTTCGGCATCGCGACGTTCGCGTTGCGGCGCCTCTGCTTGCGCAGATTCCGCCACCGGCGACCGTTCACGGTAGGCGCGTGGTGCGGGATCCTGGCGCGCCGGCAGTTCGCGCCGCGGACGGGTTTTCCATGGAGATTCGTGTTCAGTCATGCGGCAGACCACCACCAGACCAGCGCCACGAACGCGATCAAGACGAACAGCCAGCGCAACCCGCCGGGCTTGTCGCCCATCACCACGGTCGGCGTTCGTTCGCGGGTGTGGGCGAAGATCGACACAGCCCGCTGCACTTGCTTGACGGGCAGCGTCGGACCCAATGCGTCGACATGTTGTTTGGCCGCCTTCAGCGACATCCCCGGATTGGCTTCGCGCAGGCGTTTGATCGCGTCGATCAGGTTGCCTTGCTGCAACGCATGCTTGGCCTCCTCCGACAACTTAACCCCGGACTTCTGGATCGCCGATGTCGCGGAGACCATGACGGCCTGATCGGAGGCCACGGCCTGCACCGCACGCAAGGTCTGCAACAGTCCGCCAATACCGCCCTGACGCATCAAGGCCTTGACCCCGTCCTTGTCGCCACGCGCGATGGCGTCCTTGAGTTGCGCCTGCAACGATTGGTCATTCGACATGTATCAGTACCCCGCGATCCAGGCCGAGCATACCCCGTGCGGCTTCGGTCATCACGATAGTGATGAAGCGAAACGCCGGCACTGGGCCGGCGTTTGCATGCAAATCCTGAGCGCGTAGAGAGTAGTGCCCTACTCGCCCCATTGACCCAGAGCAGCCAAACCATTCGCCTTGGCACGCTCCAACACGGTCTGCTGGGCCTTGGCGTAGTTGCCGGTCATGTCCTGCGCCCAGATCTTCAGCGCCGCCTGCTGCATCGCACGGCCGTAGCTGAAGCTCAGCGGCCACGGGTTCGGACCCATCCGGTTCATTGCATCCAGGTGTGCGGTCGCGGCTTCATCGTCTTGGCCACCGGACAGGAACACGATGCCCGGCAGGATCGCCGGCACCGTCGATTTGAGGCACATCAGGGTGGACTCGGCCACTTCCTCGACGCTGGCCTGCTCGTCGCAGCCCTTGCCTGGTACGACCATCGAGGCTTTCAGGATTGTGCCTTCCAGCATCACGCTCTGGTTGTAGAGCGCATCGAACAGCGAACGCAGCACGACCTCGGTGACTTCGTAGCAGGTCTCGATGTCATGATCGCCATCCATCAGCACTTCAGGTTCCACCATCGGCACCAGCCCGGCTTCCTGGCACAGCGCGGCATAACGCGCCAAAGCATGGCTGTTGGCCTCGATGCAGGTACCGGACGGGATGTCGTCGCCGATGGTGATGACCGCACGCCACTTGGCGAAACGCGCACCCAGTTTGTAGTACTCGGCCAGCCGCGCGCGCAGGCCGTCCAGACCTTCGGTGATGACCTCACCCTCGAAGCCGGCAAGCGGATGCGTGCCCATGTCGACCTTGATGCCCGGGATCATGCCGTTGTCCGACATGTACTTGGCGAAAGGCACGCCGGCCTTGGTCGACTGGCGGATGGTTTCGTCGAACAGGATCGCGCCGGACAGATACTGGTTGGCGCCGGGCGCAGTCAGCAGCATTTCACGATACGCGCGGCGGTGCTCTTCCGTGTTTTCGATGCCAACACTGGCGAAACGCTTGGCACAGGTGCCGGAGGATTCATCGATGGCGATGATGCCTTTGCCCGGGGTGACCATGGCACGGGCGGTTTCGGCGAGTTGTTCGATGCTCATGGGGACCTGCGGGCTGGGAAAGATAGCCGGTGATTATAGCCGGCCATCACGACAACGCCCGATTGCCCGGACGTCAGGCGCCGCGGGCGACTACAGATCGCCGAGCCCCTCAGCCTCCCCGTTCTCACCCACCTGCAACAGCCGCAGCGTATTGGTGGCGCCACGGGTTTCCATGTGCTCGCCACTGGTAAACACCACGCGGTCACCGATGGTCAGGAAGCCTGCTTCGACCAGCAGGCGGATGCCCCCGCGCGCGGCCTCGCGCGGGGTCTGGCCACGACTGTCGTAATCCATCGGGAACACGTCGCGCATCAATGCCATGCGCCGGCGCGCGCCGGCATGGCGCGAGAACGCGTAGATCGGCACCGACGAGCGAAACCGCGACAGGAACCGTGCGGTGCCGCCGGATTCGGTCATCGCCACTACCGCGCGCACGCCGATGTGCTCGGACAGGAACATGGTGGCCATCGCGATGGCGTGGTCGGCCCGCTCCAGGCCACGTCGTGCTTTCTCGAAATCGGTGTCGGCAACGAACTGTTTTTCCGCGCCCACGCAAATCCGCGCCATCGCCTCGACTGCCTTCACCGGCCAGCTGCCGGCGGCGCTTTCCTGCGACAGCATCACCGCGTCGGTGCCGTCGATCACCGCGTTGGCCACGTCCAACACTTCGGCGCGGGTCGGGATCGGGCTATCCACCATCGACTGCAGCATCTGGGTGGCGGTGATCACCACCTTTTCCCGCGCGACCGCGACGCGGATGATTTTCTTCTGCAGCCCAGGCAATTCGGCATCGCCGATTTCCACGCCAAGGTCGCCGCGCGCGACCATCACCACTTCGCTGGCATCGACGATCTCGGTCAGGTTCTCGATCGCCTCGGCGCGCTCGATCTTCGCCACCAGCGAGGCGTTGCTGCCATGAGCGCGCGCGACCCGACGTGCCTCATGCATGTCCTCGGCATTCCGGCAGAACGAGACCGCGATGAAATCCACGCCCATGCCCGCAGCCACCGCGATGAGCTCGCGATCCTTTTCGGTGATCGCTCCCAGCGAGAGTCCTCCACCCTGTTTGTTCAACCCCTTGCGGTTGGACAGGACGCAGTCGTTGATCACTCGGGTGACGATGCGATCACCTTGCACCGCGGTCACTTCCAACTGCACCAAGCCGTCGTCGAGCAGCAGCAGGTCGCCGGCGACGACATCGCCAGGCAATCCCAGATAGCTCACCCCGACCTGGGTTGCATCGCCTGGCGGCACATCGTCGCGCGCAAGCAGGTCGAAGCGCTCGCCCGCGTGCAATTGCACCTTGCCCTCGGCAAATGTTTCGATGCGGATCTTCGGTCCCGGCAGGTCGGCGAGGATGCCGATCTCACGGCCGAGCTTCAACGCCATCGCCCTCACCGCCTCCCCGCTCGCAACCTGCGAGGAGGGATCGCCGTGCGAGAAATTCAGCCGCACCACATCAACGCCAGCGCGCAGCACCGCTTCCAGCACCTCCGGCGAATCGGTGGCGGGACCGAGGGTGGCGACGATGCGGGTGCGGCGCTGGTGCGGGGTGCTGGCGGTTTCTGTCATGTGGGGGCTCCTGTTGCCCCAACGCTAGCACGCCGCATCGAGCATCCACATTGCGCCCAGCGTTGAAACCAACTCAGCCGGCGCGGGCTTCGAGCGCCGCTACTGCAGGCAGCGTCTTGCCTTCCAAGAACTCCAAGAACGCGCCGCCACCAGTGGAGATATAGGAGATGTCCGCTTCGATGCCGTACTTGTCGACCGCCGCCAGGGTGTCGCCGCCGCCGGCAATGGAGAATGCGCGCGATGCCGTGATCGCTCGCGCCAAGGTTTCCGTTCCCATTCCAAACGCATCAAACTCGAATACGCCGACTGGGCCATTCCACACCACAGTGCCGGCATTGCAGATATGCGCGGCATAGTCGGCTGCGGTGTCCGGGCCGATATCCAGGATCATGTCATCCGCACCCACTTCGTCGATGCGCTTCACGGTCGCCGGCGCGTCGGCCCTGAACTCGGAGGCCACCACCACGTCGGTTGGCAGTGGGATGTTGGTGCCGCGCGCAAGCGCATCTGCCAGGATTTCCTTCGCGGTTCCGACCAGGTCCGGTTCGTAAAGAGACTTGCCGACCGGATGGCCCAACGCCGCGATGAAGGTATTGGCGATGCCGCCGCCGACGATCAGCTGGTCCACCTTGGACACCAGGGATGACAGTAATTCCAGCTTGGTGCTGACCTTGCTGCCACCGACGATAGCCAGCAGCGGCCGCGCCGGTTGCTCAAGCGCCTTCTCCAGCGCGTCGAGCTCCGCCATCAACAACGGGCCGCCCACGGCCTGCTTCGCAAATTTGATCACGCCATGCGTGGATGCCTGCGCGCGGTGCGCGGTGCCGAATGCATCCATCACGAAGACATCGCACAGCGCCGCATACTTC
>JBDSIA010000259.1:0-2549 GCA_039918175.1 Thermomonas sp. | reverse complement strand
CCTCTATCCGCTGGTGAACTGGTTGACGGGTGTTCGCACTGCCACGTTCGGTCTTTACCTCGACAGCGAATTAGCCATCCCCTTTCTCCCTGCCTGGATCTGGGTATATCTCTCGATCAACCTGTTGCTCATGTTGCCGCCATTGTTCATGCGTGCATCGGACATACCTCTGCTGGGCAGACGCGTGCTAGTCGCGACGGTCTCGGGCTGCGCGATCTTCCTGCTGTTGCCCGCGCAGCTTGGATTCGAGAGAGTGATTCCGAATGATGAACTCTATCAATCGATCTTCGGCGGCTTGTTCCAGGCCGACGCTCCACACAACCTCGTGCCGTCGCTCCACGTGACCTATGCGTCGCTGTGCATTGTCAGCTTGCGGGCAGCTGCAAGCGGACGCCTGCAACGCGCGGCGTGGGGTTTTTGGCTGCTGGCGATCATGGCCTCTACCGTGCTGGTACACCAGCACCACCTATTGGATGTTGTGACTGGTCTTCTGCTCGCAGTGGCAATTTGTCGATGGATGCCTTTTAACCAGTAGGCTTTCCAGAAGTGGCGGGGATACATGGTTGATTCTAACGATCGTCAGGCCGCGATCGACCCGACCGTGAGTCAGTGGCAGCTATGACATGAAAGCCACCACGGCACTTGGCCGGGGTGGCTTTTAGGCAATGTGCCTGCGTCGCGTCAGAAGTTGTAACGCACGCTCAAACGCAAGCTGCGTTTCGGGAACACGTGGAAGTGCACGTCATCCATGCCACCGGCCGGTTCGCCTTGCAGGCGCGACGAATAGTAGTAGTCGATGTCGTGGTCATCGCTATTCAGCACGTTGAGCACGTCCAAGTAGACACCAACGCTCGACCAGTCGCGTCCGACGCGCAGGTTGAGCAAGGTCGAACCCTGCGACTTGATGCTGTTGTCCTCGATCAGTGGATAGCGGCCGAAATGCTTCAGCTGCGCACTGGCCAGCCAACCGTTGTCGTAATGCCCGGTGATGCCGGCGCCGACCACCAGCGGAATCGAGCCGAGCACTTCGTCACCGGCGGGATCGAAATCCCTGAACTTGGATCGCGTATAGGACGCTTCCAAGTTAGCCGTGTAGTGCTGGTTCGGGAACCAGTAAAGGCTGGCCTCGACGCCATCGCGCTTGCTTGGACGGCTGGCTTCGGTGGTGCCCGCATCGCCGACGAACAGAAGCTCTGAATCCAGCTTCAGCGTCCAGAACGCCAACGTGCCTTGCAGCGCGTCGCTGAAGTGCAGGCGCGCGCCGAGTTCGGCGCCTTTTGAACCGACCAGCGGATTCACCTTGTCGACCGGGTCGCCACTTGCAGGAGCCACCGTAATGGTGGTGCCGCGTGCGTCGTTAGAATGGAAGCCGGTGCCGTAACTTGCGTACAACTCAAGCGACTCCATGGGCTGGTAAGCCAGGCTTCCCTTGTAAGACGTAATGCCAGCGTTGGCTCGCCCGGAGTTTGCCGCCAGGGAGCTGTCGACATTGAAACGGTACTGGTCGCGGCGCACGCCCACGTAACTGCGCCACCGATCGTTGAATCGAAATTCGTTGGCCACGAACACGCCCAGGCTGCCCTCGCGCACACGGTCGTCACGCACAGTGCTGATCGGTTGACGGTTGACCGTGTGCAGCAGTGCCACGCGGCCAATATTGTCCTGCCTGCCTTCGGCGCCAACGCGCCAGCGGCTGCGCCCACTGTCCCATTGCTGGGACAATTTGAAGCCGTAAATCTTGCGATTATCGACCTGCTGGAACTGGTCGCCATTCACTGGATCATCGAGGAAATACGTGAAGTCGGACCATAGGTTCAATTTGTAGTCGATGGCATAGGCATCGGCCGTCAGAGTGCCGCTGAACAACGGACCGGCCCAGCCGCCGGAAACGCTGTAGCGCGAGGATTCGCCACCTACCGTGGTGTCCAGTGACCCGAATTCGGAAATCAACCCCTGGTCGACCGCACGCTGTGGAATCTGGTCGGCCGAGTTCCAGGTGTTGTCGTAACCCATGAAAGTGGCGTGCGCCCGCCCGCCGCCAGCATCCACGCTGTAGCGAAGAAGCACATTGTTCTTGCGCACGTCCTCGCTGATATCGGTCCACGGACCATCGTAGGTCTGGAATTCGCCCGCGTAGAGCAAGTCGCCGTTACCCACCTTGGTCGAGTCCATGACCATCAGGCGCCGATAATTGTCCGCGCCCACGCTCAGTGCTGCCTGACCACTGTCCACGCTATCTGAGACACCGAATTGCGCTGATCCTGCTGAAGAAAAATCGCCGACGTCAGCGTAATAGGTGCCTTTGCGATACGTCAGTGAACCAATGGTTTCCGGTATCAGGAAGTTGAGATCGGTATAGCCCTGGCCGTGGCCGTGGGTGCGCATGTTGACTGGCATGCCATCGATCGACGTCGAAAAGTCAGTGCCGTGGTCCAGGTTGAAACCGCGCAGGAAATACTGGTTGGCCTTGCCGCTGCCCGAATGCTGGGTGGCAACCAGCCCAGGCACCAGTTCCAGCAGGTCACCGGTGCGCAGCAGCGGGCGGTCGG
>JBDSIA010000258.1:0-1751 GCA_039918175.1 Thermomonas sp. | reverse complement strand
GCGGCCAGTCAGGCATCATCGACGGATGACGAACGCACTGCTTCCCGAACATGCACAGGTCTACCTGGTCGGTGGCGCGGTGCGCGATCGTCTGCTGAACCTGCCCGCTGGCGACCGCGACTTCGTGGTCGTCGGCGCCAGCGTGGAGCAGATGATTGAAGCCGGTTTCCGTCAGGTTGGGCGCGACTTCCCGGTGTTCCTGCACCCTCGCACTGGCGAGGAATACGCACTAGCCCGCACCGAGCGCAAGTCAGCGCGCGGCCACACCGGCTTCGTGGTGCATGCCGACCCGTCGGTGACGCTTGAAGAGGACCTGCGCCGGCGCGACTTCACCATCAATGCGATCGCCGAAGCGGCAGGAGGCAGTCTGGTGGATCCGTTCGACGGCGTAGCGGATATCGAAGCACGCGTGCTGCGGCATGTCGGCGATGCCTTCGTCGAAGACCCGCTGCGGGTGCTACGCGCGGGGCGTTTCATGGCCCGGTTCGCCCCACTGGGATTTTCCATCGCGCCGGAAACATTGGCGCTGATGCGCCAGATCGCACATGACGGCGAACTGGCCGACCTGGTGCCGGAACGCATCTGGCAGGAACTGGCGAAGGCCCTCCGCAGCCAGCAACCCTCCGCGTTCCTGCATAGCCTGCGCGATGCGCACGCGCTGCCCGCAATCCTGCCGGAAGTCGACGCGCTGTATGGCGTGCCGCAACGCGCCGAATACCACCCCGAAGTCGACACCGGCGTGCACGTCGAGCTAGTGTGCGACATGGCCGCAGCGCTTGCACCGGGCGATGATCTGATCGGTTTCGCGGCGCTGTGCCATGACCTCGGCAAGGCGCTCACGCCGGCCGAGGAACTACCGCGCCATCTGATGCACGAGCAGCGCGGGATTGATGCGGTGATCGCACTATCGACTCGATTGAAGGTCCCGGCTGAACATCGCGAACTGGCGGTGATCGCCTGCCGCGAACACCTCAACGTGCATCGCCTGGATGAACTCAAGGCCGCGACCGTACATGCCTTGATCGCTCGCAGCGACGGCTTTCGCAAACCGGCGCGCATCGACCAGCTGGCCACCGTGTGTGAAGCGGACAACCGCGGTCGCACCGGGTTTTCCGACCGGGCCTATCCGCAGGCGAACGAACTTCGCCGCCTGCACAAGATTGCATTGGCCGTGCGCAGCAGCGATGTCGCCGAGGGTTTGAGTGGCCCCACCCTCGGCGAAGCACTCAGCCGCGCACGCATCGCGGCGATTGCGGTAGCGCGTAGCTGACGCGACCCCGGGGTTATTCCGCGGTGGTCGGGTCAATCGTCGCCGTCACCTGGTTCACTGCATTGGCCGGGAACCCGCCAAGCCGCGCGTGTTCACGCACGCTGGCCTCGTCCGGCGCGATGTATTCGCAGTAAACCTTGTCCGCCGTCACGTGGCTGCGCACCCATTGCACCTGCGGCCCCATCTCGCGCAGCACACCGCAGGACTTCTGCGAAATCCCCTGCAGGTCCGCCCCCGACAGCGCGCCGGCGCCGGGAATTTCACGTTCGATGATGTAACGGGGCATGGTGGTTCTCCTTGAAAGGTTGGATTTCCGCATTCAGAACAACGGCCAATCGCGTTCGGTCCGGACGCCGTTCGTCAGCTCGCCTTAGAGCCAGCGATCCAGCCGTAGCAAGGCATCGCGCCAGGGCGTGAATGCGGTCGCCAGACCGATCAACACGCCCATCGTGTTGGCCAGCGCATCCTGACGGTCCAGCAT
>JBDSIA010000257.1:0-1823 GCA_039918175.1 Thermomonas sp. | reverse complement strand
CGCTCTACGACGGCTTCATCAGCGATGCCGACAAGCGCGTGTTCGCCAGCGTTCGCAGCACCCCGCCGCACCTGCTGGCCAAACAGGTATTTGGCTTTCGCGACACGCGACTGCCGGAGCTGTTGTTGCGTTACCGCGCCCGCAACTGGCCTGACAGCCTGCTTCCTGCCGAACACGCACATTGGAACGAGTACCGCCACAGCCGCCTGACGGTAGACAGCGGCCTGTCCGAACTCACGTTAGAGCAATCCCGCGAACAGATTGCCGAATTGCGGGTCGCACATGCCGGCGATGGCAGCAAGCAGATATTGCTGGATGCACTGGAAGCCTGGGGACAGCATATTGAGGCGAGCCTGGCATGACCGCCTACTTCAGCGACAAGACATTCAAGTTCCTGCGCGGCCTGGCGCGCCACAATGAACGCGAATGGTTCCACACGCACAAGTCGGACTACGAGGCACATCTGCGCCAGCCGTTCCTGCGCTTGCTCACGGATCTGCAGCCGGTGTTGGCCGGCGTCAGCACGCATTTCCGCGCCGATCCGAAGGGCGTGGGTGGCTCCTTGTTCCGCATCCATCGCGATACACGCTTCTCCAACGACAAGACGCCCTACAAGGCATGGCAGGGCGCACGCCTGTATCACGAGCGTGCGCGCCAGGTCGCTGCGCCCTCGTTCTATCTGCACATCAAGCCCGGGGAATGCTTCGTCGGCGGCGGACTGTGGCATCCGGAAACCAAGACACAGCGCAGGATCCGCCAGTTCATCGTCGACAATCCCGGCGGTTGGGAACGCGCCGCACACGGGCCGGACTTCAGCAAGCATTACACGCTGGAAAGCAGCGATATGCTGGTGCGGGTTCCGGCGGGTTTTCCAGCCGACTTCGCCCGAGGCGACGACCTGCGTCATCGCAACTTCGTGATGACGCGCGCACTGGATAATGACGACGTGATCGGACCGGATCTGCTTTGCATCGTGGAAGCCGACCTCGCTGCAATCGCGCCATTCGTGGATTATTTGTGTGCCGCGCTCGACCTGGAGTTCTGAGATGAAGAAGTGGCTGCTGCTACTCGCACTACTGCTTTCGGCACTCGTGGCCTATGTGGCCGCCGGGCCGTACCTGGCGATCAACGGCATCCGCAACGCCCTAGCCGCGCAGGACGTGGCGGCGCTGGAACAGCATGTCGATTTCCCGACCCTGCGCCGCAACATGAAGGCGCATGTCGAGGATTACATCGCCCGGAGAGGCGGCAGATTGGCGGAATCCGGTGGATTGCTTGGCGCGATCGGCCTGCAGATTGCAGGCGGCCTAGGCAATACCGCAGTGGACACCATGGTCACACCGCTCGGCATCGGCGCCCTGCTGCAGGGTCGCGGCATGTGGATGCGTGCAAGCGGACAGACCGTGGATAACGACACCTATGGAGACCCGCGACCCGCCGATCCGCTGAAAGATGCCAAGCTCGATTACCAATCGCTTTCCCGCTTCACCGCCACCATTGCCGATGACCGCGGCAAACCGGTGGTTGCCGTATTCCATCGACAAAGCCTGCGCTGGCGGCTGGTCGACATCCAGTTGGACACTTCAAACCACTGATCACTCGCTGTTGGCCACGCCATGGGGTACATGCCCGGCTGCCACGTGCCGGCGTGCGGAGTCGATGTTGTGCGGCGAATCATCGAAGAAGATGTCGGCGTCGAAGGCTTCCAGGAACGGCCCTTTCTCGCGACCGCCCAGGAACAGGGCTTCGTCCAGGCGCACGCCCCACTCGCGCAGTGTGCGGATCACGCGCTCGTGCGCTGGCGCCGAACGCGCGGTCACCAG
>JBDSIA010000256.1:0-2975 GCA_039918175.1 Thermomonas sp. | reverse complement strand
ATCAGCCAATGGCTGCGCCCGGGTGGCGCACTGTTCGTGCATATTTTCTGCCACAAGACCCTGCTGTACCCCTTCGAGACCCAGGGCGATGACAACTGGATGGGCCGCCATTTCTTCACTGGGGGCTTGATGCCTTCGGCAGACACCTTGTTGTGGTTCCAGAAGCAATTGCGCATCGAGCAACGCTGGCTGGTCGATGGCACCCACTACCAGAAGACCGCGGATCATTGGCTGGAAGAACAGGACAAGCATCGCGATGTGGTGATGCCCGTATTGCGCGACGCTTATGGGGATGCGGCAGGCCTGTGGTTCCAGCGCTGGCGCATGTTCTGGATGGCCTGCGCGGAATTGTTCGGCTATGACCAGGGCCGTGAATGGATGGTGGGCCATTACCGTTTTCGCAAGGAGTCCTGAGATGAAATTCATGCGCAACAGCATTCTGCCGACCCTGTTCGCGTCGATGTTTGCGGCGGGATGCGCGCATACGCCACCGACTATTCCGCCGGTGGCCAGCGTCGATCTGCAACGCTTCATGGGCGACTGGTACGTGATTGCCAACATTCCTTCATATCCCGAGCGCGAGGCCTTCAACGCGGTCGAATCGTATGAACTGCAAGCCAATGGCCAGATCAAGACCACGTTCCGCTATAGGAAGGGCAGCTTCGATGCCCCGCTGAAGGTGATGCATCCCGTTGGACGGGTCATACCGGGCACCAGCAATGCGGTGTGGGACATGCAGGTGTTCTGGCCGATCAAGGCCGAGTACGTGATCGTGGGGCTTAGCGACGATTATTCGCAGACCATCATCGGGCGCAGCAAGCGCGACTACGCCTGGGTGATGGCGCGCACGCCGACCATCAGCGAGAACGATTACGACGCGGCGCTGGCGAAACTCAAAGCCTTGGGCTATTCGCTTGAGAACCTGCGAAAGGTTCCGCAGCAGTGGCCCGAGGCGACGCCGTAACCCTCTAGCGACAGACACGCCGGAGATCGGCATCGAGCGTGCTAGGCAGATCGATGCCTGCATGCCGAGCCAAGGTCTGGGGCAATCAATACTTGACGCTCATTTAAGCCACCCGTTATCATGCGCGGCTCCAGATCCTGGGGCCATAGCTCAGATGGGAGAGCGCCTGCATGGCATGCAGGAGGTCGACGGTTCGATCCCGTCTGGCTCCACCAAGTCGCTGGAAAGTTTCAGGATTTTGCGCCTCGTCCCCATCGTCTAGAGGCCTAGGACACCACCCTTTCACGGTGGACACGGGGGTTCGAATCCCCCTGGGGACGCCAGCAAAATCCAGCGGATCAGGTCACCTTCGGGTGGCTTTTTTCGTTTCCGGCTCAGGCGATGATGGATTCCGATGGGCACGGCTGCAGCGTGGCAACGCCATGCCCCTGCTCGCCCAGGTATTCCAGCCACTTGCCGAGGAACGTGTTCATCCGCAGCCGGTGGTCGAGGATGCGCCTGGGCGGCGGATACATGCCGATCACGTCCTGCCAGCGGCGGCCGGCATAGCAATGAGTCGCTTCCACCTGGCATGCATCGCGATACAGCCGCAGGCTGGCCGATGGATCGCGCAGACCGG
This sequence comes from Thermomonas sp., assembly GCA_039918175.1. GTDB lineage: Bacteria > Pseudomonadota > Gammaproteobacteria > Xanthomonadales > Xanthomonadaceae > Thermomonas. The sequence goes on along the minus strand of JBDSIA010000256.1, from coordinate 1,392 downwards.
TTTGCGGATCGATCAGGCCATAGCTCATCCGCAGCTCGAGCGTATAGGCATGACGCTTGATGATTTCCAACTGGAGGTCGAGCCCATCACCGATGCTTGAGGCGTATGCACCACAGGCCAGATCCGCTGGTTCAAACAGCCGCTGCAGGCGCGCATGGTTTTCCGCGTACAGGCCCATCAACCAACCGAAGCGGCTGATCTGCGGCAGTGGAACTCGGCGGGCGAGCGCGGCACTCATGACTTGATCGTACACGCGCAATGGCGATCGCGGCAGGATTGACGTATGCCGTTTCGAGGCCTAGTTTGGGGATCTAGCTGCCCCACATTGATGCGCCCTAATCGGCTGCCAAGGCCTTGCCATCAATCGTAAGCGTCGAGGGCTTCTCGGTTGCCTGCAGAAACTTGGCCACAGCCTCCGCCTGGCGCATCACCCGCAACATATTGCCGCCGGCAACCGCGGCCAGTTCGGCATCACTCCAGCCGCGACGCGCCAGTTCGACCAGCAGTGCCGGGTATTTGTCTACACCGTCGAGGCCCTCGGGCGTAGCTTCGATGCCGTCGAAATCGGAACCAATTCCAACGCTGCCGACACCCGCTACCTTGCGAATATGGTCGATGTGATCGGCGACCATCTCCAGTGTCACCACGGGCGCCGGGTGGCGTTTTTCCCACTCCGCCATCGCCGCCTTGGCACGTTCCGGCTGGCCGATATACAGGCCATCATAGGGCGGTGCATTGAAGCGCGAGGCCTCAGCAGCGCGATCCGCTGCCCAACGCGCACTTGCCGCCGATACATAACCTGGATAGAAATTCACCATCACCATGCCGGAGTTTTTCGCCACGAGCGTCAGTACGTCATCAGGCACCCCGCGCGGGTGGTCGATCAGCGCTCGAGCATTGGAATGCGAGAAAATGACTGGCGCGGCACTGGCGTCGATCGCTTGGCGCATGGTGTCGGGCGAGACATGGCTGAGGTCGACCAGCATGCCAAGCCGATTCATCTCGCCCACCACCGCCCTGCCGAATGGAGTCAGGCCGTGGTGCAGGGGGTCCGCAGTTGCCGAGTCAGCCCAGCCCGTATTATTGGTATGAGTCAGGGTCATGTAGCGCGCACCAAGCACATACATCTGGCGCAGGACCGCCATCGAGTCGTTAATCTGGTGGCCGCCTTCGATGCCGATCAGTGAGGCGATGCGGCCTGCTTGATGGATGCGCACGATGTCGTCGGCGGTATAGGCCATCTCGAAAGCGTCGGGATAGCGCGCCACCATCGTTCGCGCGATGTCGATTTGTTCCACAGTCATCTGCACCGCAGCCGGACCGGTGGTCGTTGCAGGGATCCAGACCGACCAGAACTGACCGCCCATGCCGCTTGCCCGCATACGCGGGATG
>JBDSIA010000255.1:0-3775 GCA_039918175.1 Thermomonas sp. | reverse complement strand
ACGGGGGTGTCGATTACGAAGGCGGTGTGCTCCACAACGAGGCGCGCGTGGCGATCCAGCTTGCACATCGTTTGATGGCAGTGTTGGTATTCGGGCATCTGTTGGCAGTGTCGATGCGCCTGCTGCGCAATCCCGGCCTGCGCGGCTGGGGCGGCTTGTTGCTGGGTCTGCTGCTGACCCAAATTGGCCTAGGCATCGCCAATGTGATGCTTTCGCTGCCGCTGCACGTGGCGGTGGCGCATAGCGCGGGTGCGACTGGATTGCTGTTCGTGCTGGTGACGTTGCTGGCACGCGTGCGGGCGCCGGACTGACACATGGCCAGCGTAAGCCAAAACCAAAGTGTGATCCGCCAGTACTGGAGCCTGACCAAGCCCCGTGTGGTCGCGCTGATCGTGTTCACTGCGGTGATCGGCATGTTCCTGGCGGTGCCAGGATTGCCGCCGCTGCGTGAATCCGTGCTGGGTACCCTGGGCATCTGGATGGCTGCGGCCAGTGCGGCGGCGATCAACCAGATCCTGGATGCGCGGATCGACGCCAAAATGGCCCGCACGTCATGGCGGCCGCTGGTGGCCGGCACCTTGTCGCTGCGCCAGGCCACGGTCTTCGCGCTGGTGCTGGCGGCGGCTTCGATGTTGCTGCTGGCATGGGGCGTGAACCAGATCACCGCGTGGCTGACCTTCGCGTCGCTGATCGGCTATGCCGTGGTCTACACGAAGTTCCTGAAACGGGCTACACCGCAGAACATCGTGATCGGTGGCATTGCCGGGGCCGCACCGCCGCTGCTGGGCTGGGCTGCGGTCACCAACATGCAGGGTCCGTGGGACTGGGCGCATGCGCTGCTGCTGGTACTGATCATCTTCGTATGGACGCCGCCGCATTTCTGGGCGCTGGCGATCTTCCGCCGTGTCGATTACGCGCGCGCGCTGGTGCCGATGCTGCCGGTGACCCACGGCGTGACCTACACGCGCTGGCAGATCCTGCTGTACACGGTACTGCTGGTGGTGGCCACGGTGCTGCCATGGGCGACGCGGATGAGCGGTCTCTTCTATCTGTTTGGCGCGTTGGTACTGGGCGCGGGCTTCCTCTGGTATGCGTGGAAATTGCTGGACCCACCGGATGAATTCTTCGCGATGCGCACCTTCAAGTATTCGATCACCTACCTCATGGCGCTGTTTGCGTTCCTGCTGCTTGACCATTGGCTGATGCCTTTCCTGCAACCACTGCCTGGGGCGGAGTTCGTGCCGGCAGGCTGATGGGCGACCTGTTCGCAGCGCGGGCGATCGGCACGCGCACGGCGCTGGGCCCGCAGGCGTGGGTGCTGCACGGATTTGCTTTGCCAGCCGTCGATGCGACGCTGGACGACATGAAACGTATCCAGCACGATGCGCCGTTTCGCCATCTGATCACCCCGGGCGGGCACACCATGCAAGTCGCGATGACCAACAGCGGACGGCTCGGCTGGTGCAGCGACCGTCGCGGTTATCGCTATGACGCGCGGGATCCGGACAGCGGACGACCATGGCCGCCGATGCCGCAGGCCTTCCTGCGCCTTGCCGCCGATGCCGCGGATGCGGCCGGCTTTCCCGGCTATGTGCCGGATGCCTGCCTGATCAATCGCTATGCGCCGGGTACACGACTAACATTGCACCAGGACCGCGATGAGGACGACCGCATCGCGCCAATCGTGTCGGTCTCGCTTGGACTGCCGGCGACCTTCCTGTTTGGCGGATTCGCACGCGGCGACAAGACCGTGAAGGTGCCGATCGTGCATGGCGATGTGGTGGTCTGGGGTGGGCCCGACCGGATGCGATTCCATGGCGTGTTGCCTGTGAAGGATGGCGTGCATGATCGGCTTGGAGTGCAACGGATCAACCTGACGTTCCGCAAGGTGAAATGAATACGGCGAGGTCAGATGGCATCGCAAGATCCGGAGTGTGCGGGGCGACGCACCTCGCTAGAGTGGCGTCAGCTCCCGTGGTGAAACCGCAATGAACACCAGAACAAAACCGGAATTATCCGCCGCAATGCCGCAGCGGCATGCCGCGCTGGTAGCGCAAGCCTGCAGGTGGATCGAAGCGGCACAGCAATCGCCATCGCTGGATGAACTCGCGAACGCAGCACATCTCAGCCCGCATCACTTCCATCGCGTGTTCAAATCCGTCACTGGATTGACTCCCAAGGCCTATGCAGACGCGCATCGCGCGAATGCCGTGCGTGCGCGGCTGGCGACAGCAAACGGTAGCGTGACCGATGCGATTTTCGATGCCGGTTACAACGCCAACAGTCGCTTCTACGAACAGGCCAACGCCGTGCTCGGCATGCAGCCGCGCCAGTACCGTGCTGGGGGCGTGGATGCGCGGATCATGTTCGCGCTGGGCCAGTGTTCGCTGGGTGCGATCCTGGTTGCGTGCAGCGAAAAAGGTGTTTGCGCGATCTCGCTGGGCGATGACCCGGATGCATTGCTGCGTGAGCTGCAGGACCGCTTCCCGCACGCGGAACTCGTCGGCGGCGATGCCGCTTTCGAGCATCTGGTTTCAAAGGTCGTCGGTCTTATCGAGGCACCAAACCTCGGCATCGACTTGCCGCTGGACGTACGCGGCACAGCGTTCCAGCAACGTGTGTGGCAAGCGTTGCGGCAAATCCCGGCAGGCCAGACCGTCAGCTACGCGCAGATCGCAGAAGCGATTGGCTCGCCGCGCTCGGTTCGCGCGGTCGCCAGTGCCTGCGCGGCGAACACATTGGCCATCGCAATTCCCTGCCACCGCGTGGTGCGCAGCGATGGCGCAATGTCAGGCTACCGCTGGGGGGTGGCGCGCAAGCAGGCATTGCTTGTGCGCGAGGCCAGCGAAACAGCCCAGTCGTAACCCAGGCCGGCGTCAGCGACGTTGCGCCTGCAACAACTCGCGCATTTCCTGTTTACCGGCTTCGTCCAGGCCGCCATCGCGCTGTTGGTGTTGCAGTTCTTCCAGGCGCTGCAGCAGCACCTGTTTCTCCAGCTGACTGATCGCATCTACGAAGCTGGTGCGCAACGAGGCGTCGTCGCCGGGCAGGGCCTGCACCGCGAGTTTCTGCAGCGCGACGGCTTCCTCTCGCTCGGCGAAGTGCTCGAGCAATGCACCTGTAGTGACGTCGGGGCGTTCGCGCACAAGCAGGATCAATTCCGACAGCAGGTCGATGCCAGGCTGGCGCAGTGCGGCAAACAAATAAGGCGGCTGCAGATCCAGCGCGAATGCGGGTTGATGCAGCAAGTGCAGGATCGCGCTACGGACCAGGCTGGGCTTCTGGCTACCGCTCGCGGAAGCGCGATGTGCGCGTTGTGCAGGGACATGGGTTTGTGGCGCACTGCCGCGCGCGCCGACACCGGTGAGTTCGGTCAGCCGTTGCTGCATCAGGTCGCCGAATGCGCCGTCAGGGATTTGCGCCAGCAGCGGCTTGCAGCGCTCGGCCAGGCGCGCCTTGCCATCTAGGCTTGACAGGTTCACGTCACTTGAAAGCGAGTTGTAGAAAAACTCCGACAGCGGCATCGCGTCGCGCAGGCGTGCATCGAAACCTTCGACGCCTTCCTTGCGCACGATCGAATCAGGATCCTCGCCATCGGGCAGGAACAGGAAGTAGCCCTGGCGGCCGTCCTTCATTCTCGGCAACACGGATTCCAGCGCCTTCCACGCCGCGCTGCGGCCGGCGCGGTCGCCATCGAAACAGAAGTACACATCCGGTGCGTTGCGGAAAAGCAGTTCGGCGTGGTCGGGCGTGGTCGCGGTACCCAGTGTGGCAA
>JBDSIA010000254.1:0-8701 GCA_039918175.1 Thermomonas sp. | reverse complement strand
GGTCAGACGGCCGCGCGCCAGCACGCGCAAGCCCTCGCGCGGAGCGAATTTCAGCCATTGGCTTTTCGGCTTGAACAGCGCGCAGCGCACCTGCGCGCGCGCGTCCTTGAGGGTGAAATACAGGTGTCCCGAACCGGGGCGCGACAGATTGCCAATCTCGCCTTCGACCAGCACCAGCGAGAACGCGCCTTCCAGCAGGTCGCGGGCCAGCGTATTCAGCTGGCTGGGCGTGAGGATGTGTTCGTCCATGTTGGCATCGTAAAGGCTTAGGCGCCGTCACCGGTAAACTAGCCCCATGGATGCTTCGCAATACGAAAGACCGCCGTGCCGCGCGGACCGCTTCGGTCCGGCGTCACGCCGCGCCACCCGCCAGGTCGTGATCGACGGAGTGAAAATTGGTGGCGATGCGCCAGTGGTGGTGCAATCGATGACCAATACCGATACCGCCGACGTGGCCTCGACCACGAGACAAGTTGCTGAACTCTGGCGCGCTGGCTCGGAGTTGGTGCGGGTCACCGTCAATAATGCCGAATCCGCAGCCGCGGTGCCGCGCATCGTCGAGAAGCTCGAGATGATGGGAGTGCGCGTCCCGATCATCGGCGACTTCCATTACAACGGGCACACACTGCTCGCGAACGAACCGGCCTGCGCGCAAGCCTTGGCCAAGTACCGGATCAATCCGGGTAATGTCGGTTTCGGCAAAAAACGCGACACCCAGTTTGCGCAAATGATCGAGTTCGCGCTGGAGTACGACAAACCGGTTCGGATCGGCGTCAACTGGGGTTCGCTGGACCAGTCATTAGCCACCCGGTTGATGGATGAGAACGCGCTTCGCGCCGACCCGTGGGATGCCGGACGGGTGTTGCGAGAGGCACTGATCCGATCGGCGCTGGATTCGGCGCAACATGCAGTGGACCTGGGCCTGCCGGCCGAGCGCATCGTGCTCAGCGCCAAGGTCAGCGGGGTGCAGGAATTGATAGCCGTCTATCGCGACCTGGCTGCGCGCAGTGATTTCGCACTGCACCTGGGCCTGACCGAAGCCGGCATCGGCAGCAAGGGCATGGTCGCGTCCAGCGCCGCGCTCGCTGTGCTTCTGCAGGAAGGCATCGGCGACACCATTCGCATTTCGTTGACGCCCGAACCGGGCGGGGCGCGCACCCAGGAAGTGATCGTGGCCCAGGAGTTGCTGCAGACCATGGGTCTGCGTGCGTTCACGCCGATGGTCACCGCGTGCCCGGGTTGCGGGCGCACCACCTCGGAGTTCTTCCAGGAGTTGGCGCAAGTCGTGCAGGAACACGTACGCGCGCGCATGCCGGAATGGAAGATCAGCCACCCGGGTGCGGAAAACATGACGCTGGCGGTGATGGGCTGCATCGTTAATGGACCGGGCGAATCGCGCCACGCCAACATCGGCATCTCCTTGCCCGGCACCGGCGAGGCACCCTCGGCGCCGGTGTTCGTGGATGGCGAAAAAACCGTCACCCTGCGCGGCGCCAATATCGCGCAGGAATTCGTAGCGCTGATCGACAACTACGTTGAGCACCGCTATCGGGCTGTCGCCACGCAGGATTGAACGGCAGGTTGAGCGGCGCGACGCAGCCTTTGCCTGATAGGCGCGCTAGACTCGATGTGTTGACCGCATCAGGGGGGCACCATGGACGGAAAACGCACGAGCTTCCCGCTATACCTGCATATCACCTTGCTGGCGGTCGGGCTGGTAATCGTCGCCAGTTCGGTACTGCACTGGTTTGGCGATGCAATTCCGGGTCTGTGGGAATTCGCGCTGCTGGCGGCGGCCGTGGCGATGGTCGCGCTGCTGGCATCGCGCCGCTTGTCAGCCTCGCTGGTGCAGCTAGCCCGCGAAGCCGAAGCGGTGCGCCGCTTCGATTTCAGCGATCACCCGGTGGTGCATTCGCGGGTGCGCGAGATCGACCAGCTGGGCGCTGCATTCGACTTGATGCGTGATGCCGTGCGCCGTTTCCTGCGGATCAACCACAGGCTGGCGACCGAATCCGATCTGGAAGCCCTGCAGCCCTGGTTGCTGGACAAGATGGTGGACATCGCCGTCGCCCGCGGCGGCGTGCTGTACCTGGTTGATGCCAGCAGCGACGCGCTGCGTGCGACTGCGGTGGATACCAGTGGCGGCATGGCCGAGGCCGTGCAGGAACTTCCAACCCTGGTGCAGGAGATGTTGCCGGAGTTGATGGCGCAAGCGCGCTTAACGATGGAACCGGCCAGCGGCCGTCTGCAAGTCGAGGAATTGAGGGCGATCGGGCTGGATCCCGCATTGGCATCGTTCACCACGTTGGCGTTGCCATTGCGCGACCGCCGTGCGCAGTTGCTGGGCATGTTGCTGCTGTTCAAGGACGGCAAGATTGATGAGGCCAGCATCAGTTTCATTGCCGCCCTGACGGCCAGTGCAGCCACCGCGCTTGAGACCCAGGAATTGCTGCGTGGCGAGAAGGCGCTGATGGAAGCCACCATCCGCATGGTCGCCGGTGCGATCGATGCGCAAAGCCCCTACACCGGAGGCCACTGCGAGCGCGTGCCGGAGATTACCTTCATGCTCGCGCGCGCCGCCTGCGCGGCACAGGACGGGCCGTATGCGGACTTCGACCTGGATCCCGAGCAATGGGAGGCGCTGCATATTGCCGCCTGGCTGCACGATTGCGGCAAGGTCACCACGCCGGAATACGTGGTGGACAAGGCGACCAAGCTCGAAACGCTGAACGACCGCATCCACGAGGTCCGAACGCGCTTCGAGGTGCTCAAGCGTGATGCCGATATCGACTACTGGCGGGGCGTGGCCGAGGGCGGCGCCGAGCCTGCGCTGCGGCAACAGCGAGATGCGTTGAAGACGACCCTGGACGAGGAATTCGCGTTCGTCGCCAGTTGCAATGTTGGCGGCGAGTTCCTGTCACCGGACAAGCAGGCGCGCTTGCGCGAGATCGGCGCGCGGCGCTGGCTGCGCACCCTGGACGACCGGCTTGGGCTGTCACGCGACGAACTGGCGCGCAAATCCGGGCCGGCTGAAACATTGCCCGCCGAGGAGACATTGCTTGCCGACAAGCCCGAGCACCGGTTCGAGCGACCGGACGCGGAAAAAATGCCGCCCGACAATCGCTGGGGCTTCCGGCTGGATGTGCCGGAGTTGCTCTACAACCGCGGCGAATTGCACAACCTGTCGATCAGCCGCGGCACCCTGACGGCGGAAGAACGCTACAAGATCAACGAGCACATGGTGCAGACCATCATCATGCTCAACGAGTTGCCGTTCCCGCGCCACCTGCGCGCGGTACCGGAGATTGCTGGTGGCCACCACGAGAAGATGGACGGCACCGGCTATCCAAAGCGGCTGGGCCGGGGTGAATTGAGCCCGCTGGCACGGATGATGGCCATCGCCGACATCTTCGAGGCACTGACGGCCGCGGATCGGCCCTACAAGTCGGGCAAGAAACTGTCGGAGGCGCTGTCCATCATGGCCAGGATGCGCCAGGACCAGCACATCGACCAGGAACTGTTCGAGCTGTTCCTGCGCAGCGGCGTCTACGGCGAGTACGCGCTACGTTTCATGCTTCCCGAGCAGATCGATGAGATCAGCATCGAGGAATACTTGTAGCCCTGCCATCGCGGGCCATCCACATCGCGGTGGTTACGATCCGCGATCTTCTAGTGGGTCTCTCAATCATGTCGAATTCCGGGCACGTACCACCGCATGGTACTCAGGAAACGCTGGCCGTTGCCCGCGACGACGCTCGCTTCGGTATTGATTTCCTTCGTCGGCGCTGGCGGCGCCTGCTGCTGGTCTTCGTGGGCGTGCTGCTGCCGTTATGGGGTTTCGGCGAATTGGCCGAAGACCTGCACGCAGGCGAGGTATTCTTCTTCGACCCGCCCCTGCTGGAGTTCGCGCATACACTCGCGCGCGCTGGCTGGGATACGTTTTTCGTGCGGATGTCGGCGATTGGCTATCTGTATGGCGTGGTGCCGCTGGACATCGTGCTGGTGCTCGCACTGGCGCTTCGGCGCAGGCTGAGCGAGGGCCTGTTCGCTGGCATGGCGATTATTGGTTCTGCATTGCTCAACCTGGGCACCAAACAACTGTTCGCGCGTGCGCGGCCGACGCTGTGGGAATCGATCGCGCCGGAATCGAGTTTCAGTTTTCCCAGCGGGCATGCGATGGGTTCGATGACGCTGGCCTGCGTGCTGGTGCTGCTGGCCTGGCACACGCGCTGGCGCTGGCCGGTGCTCGCTGTCACGTCGGTCTTCGTTGCACTGGTGGGGTTATCGCGAATCTACCTAGGTGTTCATTACCCATCCGACATTCTTGCGGGCTGGGCCGCGGCGCTGGTGTGGACGGTTGGCATGTATGCGCTGGTATTCATCCAGCGCAGGCCCTGGAAGATCTAGCGCATCGATGCCTACTCGCCGGGTATCGCGGCTTCGCTGGGCGCCTGCGATGCGGCCCTGCGCGCCAGCACCGCCTCGCGATGGGCGATGTAGGCGGTCGCGCTGAAGATGATCGCTGCGCCGATCCCGGTCCAGCGATCCAGTACTTCGCCGAACCACAGCCAACCGGCAATCGTCACGATTACCAATTGCACGAAGCTTATCGGGGTCAATGCCGAGACCTCGCCGATCTTCAGCGCGCGCGTCCACAGCAATTGGCCAGCGGTACCTAGCACGCCGGACAATGCCAGCCACAGCCAGGCGATGCCCTGCGGCGGATGCCATACCCACAGCGCAGGCAGCAATGACATTGGCACCCAGAACAGATAGGTCCACAGGACAATCGTGTCCGCGCCGTCCTCGCGCGAGAGCTGCTTGATCTGGATCGCAACTACTGCAGTGATGACGGCTGCCGAGACCGCCACCAGGCTGCCCGCGGTAAATGCATGCGACCACGGGCGCACGATCACCACTACGCCGATGAAGCCGGCAAGCACCGCCATCCAGCGGCGCATGCGGACTTTCTCCCCCAGCAGCACGACTGCCGCAATGGTGACGAAGATCGGCGACGAATACGCCAGCGCGATGGCTTGCGAGAGCGGCAGGTTGGCGATCGACCAGAAACCAAAATACATGCTGACCACGCCGATCAGGCAACGCACCAGGTAGCGCGGCAACTGTCTGGTGTGGAGGGTCTTGCGTAGTTCGCCAATCGGCCCTCCGCTGCGGATCGCGGGCCATAACAGCACCGGCAGCAGCGCCAGCAGGCCGAACAGATTGCGGAAGAAGGCGATCTCCAGCACCGGCTCGGTCGCGCTGGCAAGGCGGATGCACACCGCCATCAAGCCGAACCCGACGGTACTGGCCAGCATCAAGGCTGCAGCGCGTAGTTGCGGCGATGTGCCGCCAGCACGCATCAGGCGGTGCTCACGAGGCACGTCTCACGGCTTGCTGCTGCTCACCAAGTCGCACCGATGATGCGCGGCTCGGGTTCGATCGCCACCCCGAAACGTGCCTGCACCGATGCGGCGATACGGTGGGCGAGGTCGAGCAGCTGCGCGCCGCTGGCATGGCCATGGTTAACCAGCACCAATGCGTGCGATTCGGCGACGCCGGCATCGCCTTCACGGAAGCCTTTCCAACCGTATTGATCAATGAGCCACGCGGCGGACAGCTTGTGCGTATCGGCATTAAAACCGGGGCCAGAGTCGCCTTTTTCGTAAAAAGCCGACTCTGACCTCGGTTTAACGCGGAACACCGGCATTGACGGGTGTTGCGCCAACAATGCCTCGGCGAGACCTGCGCCCACAATCGGGTTCTTGAAGAAGCTGCCGGCATTGCCCAGCACGGCCGGATCCGGCAGCTTGCGCTGGCGGATGCGGATTACCGCTTCGGCCACTTGCGTGGCGCGCGGGAAATCGGCGATCCCCATCGCCTGCAGTTCCTCACCGATGCCGGCGTAGTCCAGTTTCAAGGCGGGCGTGCGCGACAACGCGAACTCAACCGCGGTCACTACGTAATGCTCGGGATCGCGCTTGAACAGGCTGTCGCGGTAGGCGAAAGCGCAGGCATCGTTGCCCAGCCGCACCATCGTGCCTGCCTGCAGGTCGTAGGCATCTACTGCATGGATGCAATCGTGCACTTCTACGCCATAGGCACCGATATTCTGAATCGGCGCGGCGCCGACGGTGCCGGGAATCAGTGCCAGGTTTTCCAATCCGCACAGGCCGCGAGCCAGCGTCCACAGCACCAGTTCGTGCCAATTCACGCCAGCATCCGCACGCACGATCGCCGTCTTGCCGTCATCTTCGATGAGGTCAATTCGCTGCGCAATCATTGCCAACACGACGCCCTGCGGATCGCCGGCAAACAGCAGGTTGCTGCCGCCGCCAAGCACCAGGACTGGCGCATTGCGCAACAGGGCGTCGCCGAACAGGTCGGGCAGGATGGCACTGTCGTTGACCTCGACCAGCATCGGCGCAGTCGCGGCGACGCCAAATGTATTGCGCGAATCCAGTCGCGCATCCTCAGTGATGCGATACGCCGCAGTCGACACGCTGTTCGACGTGCCGCTCATTTGGGCGGCAGGGTCCCGCGACTTGGCGCTTCCTTGCGCCGGCGCAACGCGTCCACGCATTCGCCGATCAGCGCCGGGCCGCGATAGATCAAGCCGGTATAGGTTTGCACCAGCACTGCGCCGGCGGCCTGCTTGGTCGCGGCATCGGCACCGTGCAGGATGCCGCCCACGCCGATCAGCGGGACGTGTTCCGGCAGGCGCGTGCGCAGCATCCGCAGGACCGCGGTGGACCTGGCCATCAGCGGTGCACCGGACAGGCCGCCGACTTCCTCGGCATGCCGTGCGCCTTCCACGCCTTCGCGCGATATGGTCGAATTACCCGCGATCACCCCATCCACTTGCAGGTCGCCGAGCACGCGGCCGGCGGCCCGGATGTCGTTGTCCGACAGGTCCGGGGCGATCTTGACCAGCATCGGCACCCGCTTCCCATGCTGGGCGCCGAGTCGTTCCTGGGCTTCGCGAAGGATCCCGACCAGGCGCCGCAGTGCTTGTTCCTCCTGAAGTTCGCGCAGACCGGCAGTGTTCGGCGAAGAAATGTTGATGGTGATGTAGTCGGCCAGCGGATAGACGCGTTCCAGGCAATGCAGGTAATCGCTGGCAGCGTCCTGGTTGGCGGTGTCCTTGTTTTTGCCGATGTTGATGCCGAGCAGCGCGCGCGTGCGCTTGGCGAGTTCGACATTGCGCACCAGTGCATCCACGCCGAGGTTGTTGAAGCCCAGCCGATTGATCACCGCCTGCTGTTGCGGCAGACGGAACATGCGCGGCTTCGGGTTGCCCGGTTGCGGGCGCGGGGTGGTGGTGCCGATTTCGACAAAACCGAACCCCAATGCCATCAGCGCATCGATGTGCGCACCGTTCTTGTCCATGCCCGCCGCCAACCCGACCGGGTTGGCGAAGGTCAGCCCGAAGGCCTTGGTCGGCAAGGGTCTGGGCGCTGTGGCCAGCAGCGGATTCACGCCGCTGCGGAAGGCCGCTTCCAGTGAGGCCAATCCGAACGCATGTGCACGCTCGGCATCCAGGGCGAACAGGAATGGACGTGCGAATGAGTACAAGTTTTCAGTGTCCGGACATGGTGGCCAGCCAGGCCAAGCCGCCGAAGAACATGACGATAGCAATCACCGCGAGCAGGGCCATCGCGATCGCTGCATAGCCAAGTACTAACCCGGCAATCGCCATGCCATCGCCTTCCAGTCCGGCCGGCGCGCGGCGGATTTCGGAGCGCGCCATATGTCCGGTGATCACGGCGACAACGCCACCGATCAGCGGCACCAGGGTCCAGCCGAGGATGCCGGACACCAGACTGACGATCGCCATCGTGCTGGTCGTGCGCGTCATTACATTCATGGTGAGCCCTTAAAGATCGAACTTGATGCCCTGCGCCAGCGGCATCGAGTCGGAGTAGTTGATGGTGTTGGTCTGCCGGCGCATGTACGCCTTCCACGCATCGGAACCCGATTCGCGGCCGCCGCCGGTTTCCTTTTCGCCGCCGAACGCGCCGCCAATCTCCGCGCCACTGGTGCCGATGTTGACGTTGGCGATCCCGCAGTCGGAGCCCGACGCCGCGAGGAATGCTTCCGCGCGCTTGAGGTTGGTGGTGAAGATCGAGGAGGACAAACCCTGTGGCACCGCGTTCTGCATGGCGATGGCATCGCCGAGGTCGCTGTACTTCATCACATAGAGGATTGGCGCGAAGGTCTCGTGCTGGACGATGGCCGCGTCATTGGTCAGGCCAGTGACGATCGCGGGAAGCACGAAGTTGCCCTTGCCCTCGATCGCTTCGCCGCCGGTCTCAACCGTGCCGCCGGCCGCCTTGGCTGCTGCGATCGAGTCGAGATAGGCATCGACACCGTCGCGGCTGTTGAGCGGGCCCATCAGCATCGCCGGGTCGGTCGGGTCGCCGATTTTCTTCTCGACCTGTTTGTAGGCGGTGACGAGCTTGGCCAGCACGTCGTCATATACCGATTCGTGCACGATCAGACGGCGCGTGGTGGTGCAGCGTTGGCCAGCGGTGCCGACGGCGCCAAACACGATTGCCGGAATCGCCAGCTTCATCTCCGCGGTTTCATCGACAATGATCGCGTTGTTGCCGCCCAACTCCAGCAGGCTGCGGCCCATGCGGCGCGCGCAGCGCTCGCCGACCATGCGGCCGACCTTGGTGCTGCCGGTGAAGCTGATCAG
>JBDSIA010000253.1:0-15128 GCA_039918175.1 Thermomonas sp. | reverse complement strand
TCACTGTCAGCTCAGCCGACTTCGCGCTGGGTCAGCGGCGCGCGCTGGCCGCCGCCGAGCAGGCGATCACCACCGACCCTGCGCTGGCGGATGGTTATGCAGCGCGTGGCGCAGTTCGAATAGAGAGTTGGGATTGGCCTGGTGCGCAGGCCGATATCGAGAAAGCGTTTGCGCTGAATCCGGAGAGCATCGCGACCTACGCGTGCAACGCCTGCTTCCTCGCGACGCAAGGTCGCCTACCTGAGGCGATTACAGCGGTCGGCAAGACGCTCGAGAAAAATCCGCTGTCGGCCGAGGACTGGCAAAAACTGGGCCGGTTCAAGGCCGCCGTTGGGGACTTGGCCGGGGCCAGGCAGGCTCTTAATCGTGGACTCGCGATCTCTCCAAAAGACGGCACGCTGCCCTTTTATCTTGGGCTGGTGTCGCTGCTCGAGGGTCGCCCCGAAGCGACGCGCGCCGAAAGCGTCAAATTGCCCAACGGCCCGCCCCGGCTTGTGCTGATGGCCGTGGCTGAGCACGACCTCGGCCACACGGCTGCATCCCAGCAGGCATTGGAAGCGTTGATCGAAAAGCACTCGCAAGACTTCCCGTACCGGATCGCCGAAGTCTATGCATGGCGTGGCGAACGCGACCAAGCCATTGCCTGGCTGGATCGGGCCTACACGCAGCACGACCGTCTCCTTCGATTTCTGAAGTTTGATCCGTTATTGCGCAGCTTGGGTGATGATCCCCGCTACGCCGCGCTGCTCAAGAAGATGAAGTTGCCGGAATAACCGCACTGCAGCGATCATCGCAATCCCGGTGCAACCCGGACCAAACAGAAACAGCCCCGCATCGCGGGGCTGTTTGCTTGCAACGCGGGGCGGCCAACGCTTACTTCGCCGCAACCACCTTGACCATCTCAAGGCATTTGTTGGAGTAGCCCCACTCGTTGTCGTACCAGCTGACCAGCTTGACGAAGGTGTCGTCGAGTGCAATGCCGGCTTCGGCATCGAAGATCGATGTGCGCGCGTCGCCGCGGAAATCGGTGGCGACCACCTTGTCCTCGGTGTAGCCGAGCACCCCCTTCATCGCGCCTTCGGACTGCGCCTTCATCTCGGCGCAAATCTCAGCATAGGTTGCCGGGTTCTCGAGTTCCACGGTCAGGTCGACCACGGACACGTCGCTGGTCGGCACCCGGAAACTCATGCCGGTCAGCTTGCCCTTGAGCTGAGGCAGCACCACGCCGACCGCCTTGGCCGCGCCGGTGCTTGAAGGAATGATGTTCTCGAGAATGCCGCGGCCGCCGCGCCAGTCCTTGTTGCTCGGTCCGTCCACGGTCTTCTGGGTGGCCGTTGTCGCATGCACGGTGGTCATCAGGCCGCGCTTGATGCCCCACTTGTCGTCCAGCACCTTGGCCAGTGGCGCCAGGCAATTGGTGGTGCAACTGGCATTGGAGATGATCGGCTGACCCGCGTAGCTTCCGCAGTTCACCTTGTGCACGAACATCGGCGTGTCGTCCTTGGACGGCGCCGACAGGATGACTTTCTTCGCGCCGGCATCAAGATGCTTCTGTGCGGTCTCCTTGGTCAGGAACAGACCCGTGGACTCGATCACGATGTCGGCGCCGATCTCGTCCCACTTCAGGTTGGCCGGGTCGCGCTCGGCGGTCAGTCGGATGGTCTTGCCGTTGACCACCAACGCACCCTTTTCGACCTTGATGTCCCCATCGAAACGACCATGCACCGAGTCGTAGCGGAGCATGTAGGCCAGGTAGTCGGGCTCCAGCAGGTCATTGATGCCGACGATCTCGATGTCGTCGCCGAAATTCTGCACTGCAGCGCGGAACACGCAGCGCCCGATGCGCCCAAACCCGTTGATGCCAACCTTGATCGCCATGGGAATCCTGTAAGACGGTGATGGGGAAAGTCCGCTATTTTAGCCGCTTGCCCATCATGCTGCCTGCTGCCATGCGCCGATTGCCTGCCGTTTTCATCCTCAGCTTCCTCTTGACCGTGCTGCCGGCGCTGCCCGCGCTGGCCTGGAGCAGCCTGGGACACCGCATGGTCGGCGAGCTGGCGCAGCGTCATCTTGACCCGGCCACGCGTGCGCAAGTGGCGCTGTTGTTGGCCGGAGAATCCAATCCCACGCTGGGCGGCGTCGCGATGTGGGCCGATACGCTGCGCGCCGAGAGCCCCGAGCTGTACAAGCTCACCTCCAGCTGGCATTACATCAACGCCTTGGAAGGCGGCTGCGACTTCGTTCTCACCCGCGACTGCCCTGATGGTAATTGTGTAGTCGGCGCCATCCTCAAGCAGCGCGCAATCCTGGCGGATCGCAGCCAGCCGCTGGCGGCACGCCGCGACGCGCTGAAATTCATCGCTCACTTCGTTGGCGACGTCCACCAACCAATGCATGCCGGAGACCGCCCCGACCGCGGCGGCAACGAGTTCCAGATCAGCCTGCGCACCCCCATCGCGCCTGAGGCTTATGCACTCAAGAACTATGTTGATGGCGTGATGGGCACCAACCTGCATTCGATCTGGGATTACTACATCCTCGCGAGTACCGGTCGGAATCTGGCTGACTACAGCAACCGCCTGGATGCGCTGCCATGGCCGCCGTATCCGCCCGTATCGAAGTACGACGTGATGCCGCTGGCCTGGGCCGGCGAATCCTGCCGGCTGATCGACGCGCGTGGCATCTATCCAGAGCAACACACCATGGATGACGCTTACCTGGACGCGATGCGCCCGCTGGCAGAACAGCGTGTGCGACAAGCCGCGTGGCGGTTGGCGCAATTGCTCAATGAGACACTGGGCCAGTAGTCGATTCATGAGCGCGCAGGTCACCGCGTTTTTCCACAAGGACAGCGGCAGTTGGACCTATGTGGTGCATGCGAAGGGTGGCAGCCAAGCCGCGATCATCGATCCGGTGCTCGACTTCGAGCAGAAGTCCGGCCGCACCGGCACGGCGTCTGCGCAGGCACTGGTGGATCATCTCGACGTGGATGGACTGCAGTTGCAATGGATTCTGGAAACCCATGCACATGCTGACCACCTGAGCGCAGGCCATTGGCTGAAGTCGCGATACACGGATGCAACCCTGGCCATCGGCGCAGGCATCCGTACCGTGCAAAAAACCTTCCGCCCGATCTTCAATCTCGGCGATCACTTTCCGGTCGACGGTTCGCAATTCGATCATCTTTTCGAGGACGATGAGACGTTCGATGTCGGCACGCTTTCGGCGCGGGTGATTGGTGTACCCGGCCACACCAGCGACAGCAATGCTTACTTGATCGGCGATGCATTGTTCGTCGGTGATTCGCTGTTCATGCCCGATGGCGGTACCGCGCGTTGCGATTTCCCCGGTGGCGATGCCGGCACGCTGTATCGCTCGATCAAGCGCCTATATGCCGACCTGCCCGACAACACCCGCGTGTTCGTCTGCCATGACTACGGCCCGGGCGGGCGTGATGTCGCCTGCGAAACCAGCATCGGCGAGCAACGTCGCGCGAACATCCATGTATGCGATGCCACCGACGAAGCGAGCTTCGTCGCCCTGCGCGAAGCGCGCGATGCCACCTTGGCGATGCCGGCACTGATCATTCCCGCGGTGCAGGTGAACATCCGTGCCGGCGCCCTGCCCGATCCCGAAGCCAATGGCGTGCGCTACCTCAAGCTGCCGATCGACAGGCTCTGATTCGATGCCCATTGGATCCGCAACTGGCGCCATGTCGCCAGACCGAGACCACGCGCATCGCTCAAGGACACCCGCATGACTACCCCCGACTTGTTGCTTGCGGCACTGTTCTTCGCAGTCGCCATCCTCTATTCCTCGGTCGGCCATGCCGGCGCCAGCGGCTACATCGCGGCGATGGCATTACTCGGGTTCGCGCCGGAGCAGGTGCGCCCGACCGCGCTCGCGCTGAACCTGCTGGTCGGCGGTATTGGGCTCTATCGCTGGTGGCGCGGCGGGCATGTGCGCTGGCGCAACGTGTTGCCGTTCGTGCTGGCCTCGGCGCCGGCGGCGTTCATCGCGGCCCAGGTGAAACTGCCCAAGGAAAGTTATTCGATGCTGCTCGGCATCGTGCTGCTGGTGGCCGCCATTGGCGTGTTCCGCCAGGCATCGCGTGCAGAGGCCGAAGATGCGCAAAGCGCCGATCGCAACGTGCCATGGCTGGCCGGCCTTCTGGTCGGTGCGGCAATTGGCGTGTTGTCGGGCCTGACCGGCACCGGTGGCGCGATCTTCCTGACGCCGCTGCTGCTGTTCGCACACTGGATGCCGACCCGCGAGGCCAGCGGCACCTCGGTCGCCTTCGTCTGGATCAATTCGCTGACCGGCCTCGCCGGCCTGCTGCATTCCGGGCAGTCGTTGCCCGCACAGCTGCCCTGGTGGCTGGGCGTGGTCGCGGTCGGTGCCTTGATCGGCACCCAGATGGGCTTGCAATGGTTGCCGGTGAAAGGCCTGCGGCGCACGCTTGGCGTGGTGTTGTTGATCGCCTCAGGCAAGTTGGTGTTTGCCTGAATGCATCAACCTCTGCATGCGTTTCAATGCGCCCGCGTCGCGGCTCGCTGTTTGAACATCAGGATCATGGCGACGATCGCGGCAAGCAGCACCAGCGATGCCGTATAGCGGCTCAACGCGAGCCCGCCGTGGTCGACTGGCTTGTCGAGGAAATCGCCAAGCACCGCGCCCAACGGCCGGGTCATGATGAACGCCGCCCAGAACAGCAAGACATGCGACACGCGGCCCCAGAAATACAACGCCGCAGTGATCGCCAACAGCGACCCGAAGATCACCATGCCGCCCACATATCCAAGGCCTTGGGTATCGGCGACCCAATCGCCCAGCGCGGTGCCCAGCGTTTGCGAACACATAATGGTCAACCAATAGAACATCTCCGCCTTGGGCGTTGCGACCGTCTCCACCGCGATCGAACCCAGCGTCCGATGCCACGCGAATAGCGATACCAGCAACAACGCCAGCAACAGGCTTGAACCGCCTGCATATCCGATGCCCAGCGAGCGGTCCGCGAAGTCGGCCAATGTGGTGCCGACCGTGGTGCTTGCAATGATCGTGAACCAGTACAGGAACGGATGGAATGCGCGCGCGCGGATCTGCGCATACACCGCGGCCACGAAGACAACTCCGAAGATCGCGGTTCCAACCAGGTAGCCCAGCCCCATCGACATCGACACCGCATCGCCGCCGGTCTCACCCAGGGTGGTGGCGGCGATCTTGATCAGCCAGAACAGCAGGGTGACCTGCGGAACCTTGGCGAAGGCCTCCTCGGCAATGTTGGTGGCGCTGATAGGTAGATCGGCCGCAACCGGCGATGTCTCGTGTGTCATTTCGCGACCCTCATCAGTCCATTCTCGAAGCGGTAGGCTGCGGTCTGGTAGCTGCTGACCGCTTCCAGCGTCAGCTGCGGATCATCGGCAATCGCCGGCTGTTCCTGGTCGCCGTCATAAGCAGGTTGCAGTGTTGCGACCTTGCGATGCGGCGACAGCTGCACCAATTTTCCGTGGCGCAGATAGCCAAGTAGCTGGTACGTACCGATGAAGGCGCGTGAACTGTCCGACGGGCGCTGGAATACATCCACGCCATAGAACTGGCTGTCGTAATCCATGCCCAACATGCCAAGCAGGGTCGGGGCGATGTCGATCTGGCTGATCATCTCGGTGAAGCGCCCCGGCGCGATATTGCCGGGCGAATAGATCCACATCGGGATGCGGTAGCGGAACACCGGCAAGGCCGCGATGCCGCCGCTCGATGCGCAATGATCCGCGGTAATCACGAAGATGGTGTTGGCGAACCATGGATGGCTGCGCGCGCGACGCAGGAAATCACCGATGGCCCAGTCGGTGTAAGCCACCGCGCTTTCGCGTTTGCCCTGCGGCCAGGGCCCGCGCCCGGTCGGGAAGGTATACGGCCGATGATTCGACGTGGTCATGACATGGGCGAAGAACGGCTTGCCGGTGGCGTTGACGCGATCGAACTGTTTCATCGCGAGTGTGTACAGATCCTCGTCGGCGACGCCCCAGATATTGGCGTGATGGATGCCGTCCTTGGGGATGTCTTCACGGTCGTGGACCTCGTAGCCGTTGCTGCCGAAGAACTGGTTCATGTTGTCGAAGGCGCCGTAGCCGCCGTACAGGAACTGCGAGGTGTAGCCCTTGCCGTAGAACACGCTGGCTAGGCTAAACAGGCCTTCGTTGTGCTCGCGTTTGACGATGGATTCGCCGGGCGTCGGTGGCACCGACAACGCCAATGCCTCGAGGCCGCGCACGGTGCGGGTGCCGTTGGCATATAGGTCGGTGAACAGCAGACTGTCCTTGGTCAGTGCGTCCAGTTGCGGGGTCAGACTATGTTCGCGGCCATACGTGCCCGAATACTCCGCCGAGAGGCTCTCCACGCTGATGAGCACCACGTTGAGACGTCGTTCGGGTGCGGGGTTGCTGATATGCCGCGCGATGCCGGTTGGCCCGTCGAAGGTCGCATCCGGCGTCGACAATTGCTTGCGTACTTGCGCGAACGCTTCGTCGATCGGCAGCGTGCGGTAGTAGCGGTCGTAGTCCAGCGACGCGCTGCGATACGCCGCGAAGAACTGGTAGATGCCGTTGCCGGCGAGCTCATTGACGTAGGTGTTGTCGGTGCGGTCTTTCATTTCACCGGTGATCAGCCAGGTGCCGAGCACGCTGACTGCCAGCCAGCTGGCGACCACCAAGCTACGCGCACTGAAGCGTGCAGTGTCGTTGCGCACCAACCGCCAGCGTCGGGTCGCCGCGAACACCACGGCGCCCAGTAGTGCCAGCCCCGACAGGATCCAGCCGACCGGATAGGACTCGCGGATGTTGCCGATGACCTCGGTCGTGTAGACCAGGTAATCGACCGCAATGAAATTGAAGCGGGCTTGGAATTCTTCCCAGAACGTCCATTCCGACACCGCCACGAACAGCAGCACGAACAGCAGCAGCAGGCTCAGGCCGCCAACGAGTGCCATGCCCCGCCGTCGCGCCAGCCAGCGCCTGGGCAGCAACCACAACAGCAGCACCAATGGCCATGCGAAATACACGAAAGCCAGCAGGTCGTAGCCAAGGCCTACTGCAAACGCATAAAGCCAGTAACCAGGTGATGCGGGCACACCGCTCCCGGTGGCGATCAATAGGGCCAACCGGGTCAAGATCGATACCGACAGGAAGCAGACCCCCAGCCATAGCACGGGACGAAAGCGTGCCAGCAATGGCGATTGGATCAAGGCGAACTCCTGCCGGCGCATCCGGCTGGTGCAGGGTCGGCATCGGCTTGTAAAACCCGCTCAGTCCAATCTCAGTCAATCGTTAAGCGCAATCCTTCGATTAACAGCAGCGCGCGCGCATGGCACCCTGTCGACTGCAACCGGAGCACGCAATGCCCATCGACGCCCGCGTCGGACTGCGGGTCCTCGTCATTGAAGACCAGCACGACATCGCAGCCAACATCTGGGATTTTCTCGAACGCCGTGGCCACATGGTGGATCACTGCGCCGATGGCGTGTCCGGGCTGGCGCGGGCACTGGGTGGCGGCTTCGACGTGATCGTGCTCGACCTCGGCCTGCCTCGGCTGGACGGCCTGGAACTGTGCCGCCGATTGCGCGCCGCCGGTCATGGCGTGCCAGTGCTGATGCTGACCGCACGCGACACCCTGGACGACAAGCTGCGCGGCTTCGGTGAGGGCGCCGACGACTACATGGTCAAGCCTTTCGCGATGCATGAACTCGAAGCCCGAATCCGCGCCGTACACCGGCGCACACAACCCGCTTCGAATACGCTCGAACTCGGCGGACTCGGCTACGATCCGGCCACGATGCTGGCCAGTCGCGAAGGCCGGAACGTTCCATTGACGCGATTGCAGGGCTGCATCCTCGCCACCCTGCTCGGCGATGCCCCGAAGGTCACGACGCACAAGCGCCTGTTGCAGGCTGCCTGGGGCGACGATGCGGGCGACATGGCGGCACTGCACACCCAGGTCTATGAACTGCGCGCGTTGATAGATAGGCCATTCGCGCATGCGATGATCCAGTCCGTGCGCGGCATCGGCTACCGACTGGTGGTATTGCCATGAATATCCCCTTGAGCAGGCACATGAACATGCCGCTACGGCGTCGGGTCGCACTAGCGTTTACCCTGCTCGGCTTCGTGCTGAGCCTGGTGTTCGCGATGTCGGTGGTGGTGATCACCGAGGACTATGAGCAGATCCTCGCCGAGGAGATCCTGCACGGCCAGGCCGAGGACTACAGCCTGCGCCTGTCCAATGGGCTTGCCGCGGAGCTGCCGAAAACCCATCGACTGTCCGGTTACCTGGCCACGGCATCCGACCTGCCTGCAGAATTCGGAGCGCTGCCGCCCGGCATCCATGAAGATGTCGGGAGTGGCGGTAATCACGTTGGCGTGTTCGACACCAGCGCCGGGCGGCTGGTGTTCGTGATCGACCTGAGCGACATCGAAGTCCTCGAAGCGCATCTGGAATGGTTCCTTGCCGGCATGGTCGTGCTGGGTACCCTGCTGGCTGGGGCACTGGGTTGGTGGTTCGCGGGTTTCGCCCTGCGACCCGTGCAGCGCCTGGTCAGCGAAGTCGATGCGCTTCCCGTGCAACCACGGCGCAGCACGCTGGCTGCGCACACCAGCCAGGACGAACTCGGCCAGCTAGCACGTGCAATCGATGCCTACCAGACTCGACTTGTCGATGCCGACACCCGTGAGCAGGCGTTCTTCGCCGATGCCAGCCATGAGCTGCGCACGCCGCTGTCCGTCGTGCAAGGCGTGACCGAAGTAATGCTAGATGACGACGGCGGCAACGACCCTTCGCAGGTCTCCCGCCTCCGCCGCTTGGAGCGCGGCGTGCGCGACATGGGCAACCTGATCGAAGTCTTGCTCGGCGTCGCACGCCGCAGCGAACTGCAGGCCGAGACACTGGATGCACGCAGTTTCCTGGAAGAGGCCGCATACATCGCGCTGCCCGACACCCCGAGATCCGAAAAACTTGTGCGCGTGGAGATCGAGGGAGGGGGGAACCTGCACCTGCCCCGACGCGAAGCGCTGCTGCTGGTCTCCGGCCTGCTCCGCAAAGTCGCCCAGCAGCCACCGGATACGACCATCCACGTCACTTTGGGTGACGGCGAATTGCTGATCGACAAGCTAGTCGATGCCGCTTCGATCAACGATGACACCATTACCTCTCGCAGCGACACCGGCCAAGGATCCGCCCTGCTCGACCGGCTCGCGCAACGGCTTGGCTGGCAGATGACGTTCGAAAGCGCGACGCGCATCCGGATCCGTCTGCGCGACTGAGGCGTGCTTTCGTCGTAAATGAAAACGCCGCCTCACGGCGTCATTTTCATGGGCACTGATGGTTCGACCAACGCAACGCGTTGGCAACTTCGATCACGTTTTCGACGGTGAATCCGAAGTGCGGCATCAGAGCCTCGATCGGCGCAGACGCACCATAGGTATCGATCCCGACCACGGCGCCATCCAGGCCCACATACTTGCCCCAGAAGCCGGTGACGCCGGCTTCGATCGCGACGCGCTTGCGACAGGCATTCGGCAACACCGCTTCGCGATACGCCGCGTCCTGGCGCTCGAAAAGATTGGTCGATGGCATCGACACCACGCGCACGCCATCACCAAGTTGCGCGGCAGCATCCATCGCGAGACCCACTTCGGAACCGGTTGCGATCAGGATCAATGCCGGCGCGCCAACGCTGTCCTTGAGCACGTAGCCACCACGGGCGATATCACGCAACTGGCTGGCATCGCGCGCCTGGTGCGGCAGGTTCTGGCGGCTGAAAATCAGGCAGCTCGGTCCCTCGTGGCGCTCGATCGCGGCCTTCCAGCACACGGCCGATTCCACCGCATCGCAAGGACGCCAAACGTCGTTGTTGGGGATATAGCGCAGCGACGCCAGATGCTCGATCGGCTGGTGGGTCGGCCCGTCTTCACCCAAACCGATCGAGTCATGCGTGTAGACGTGGATCGCCTGCGCGCCCATCAGCGCGCTCATGCGCACCGCGTTGCGCGCGTAGTCGCTGAACACCAGGAAGGTCGCGTCGTACGGAATGAACCCACCATGCAACGCCAGCCCATTGCTGATCGCGGTCATCGCGAATTCGCGCACACCGAAATAGATGTAATTGGCGTCGGCTGCATCGGTTGCCACCGATTTGCTGCCCTTCCACAAGGTCAGGTTGGAATGAGCGAGGTCGGCCGAGCCGCCCACCAGTTCCGGCAGCAACGGTGCGAACGCCTCGATCGCCATCTGCGAGGCCTTGCGCGATGCCACCACCGGGCCTTCGGCTTGCAGCTTGTCGATGTAGGTGCGCGAGATGTCGTCGAAGTCCTCGGGCAGTTCCTGCTTCGAACGCCGCACCAGTTCATCGGCTTCGGCCGGATAGCGTGCCGCATAGGCATCGAACAAGGTATTCCACTGGTCTTCGCGGACCAGCCCGGCATTGCCGGCACGCCAGCCGTCGCGCAGTACCTGGGGGATCTCGAACGCGGGATACGGCCAGTCAAGCGCCTCGCGGGTGGCGGCCACTTCGTCCTTGCCCAGTGCCGCACCATGGCTGGATTCCTTGCCGGCCTTGTTCGGCGAGCCAAATCCGATCGTGGTCCGGCAGCAGATCAACGTCGGTTTGCCTTCGGATTTCAGCGCGCTCTCGATCGCGGTCTTGATCTCGGTTGCATCGTGCCCATCGACGCCATGGATCACGTTCCAGCCATAGGCCTCGAAACGCGCGGGGGTGTCGTCGGTGAACCAGCCGTCGGTATTGCCGTCGATGCTGATGTGGTTGTCGTCCCAGAACGCGACCAGCTTCTCCAGGCCCCAGGTCCCCGCCAGCGATGCCGCTTCATGACTGATGCCTTCCATCAGGCAGCCGTCGCCCATGAAGACCCAGGTGCGATGGTCGACGATGGCGAGTTCCGCGCGGTTGAAACGCTGCGCCAGCAATTTTTCCGCCAGCGCGAAACCCACGGCATTCGCCAAGCCCTGCCCCAGCGGGCCAGTGGTGGTTTCCACGCCGGGGGTCATGAAGTTCTCGGGATGGCCCGGGGTCTTCGAATCCAGTTGCCGGAACGCCTTGATGTCGTCGAGCGACAGGTCGTAGCCACTCAGGTGCAATAGCGCGTACTGCAGCATCGAGCCGTGGCCGTTGGACAGCACGAAGCGGTCGCGGTTGAACCAGGTTGGATTATTCGGGTTGTGCTGCAGGTAATCGTTCCACAGCACTTCGGCGATGTCGGCCATGCCCATCGGCATGCCCGGGTGGCCGGAGTTGGCGGCCTGCACCGCGTCGATGGCAAGGAAACGGATCGCGTTGGCAAGTTCGCGGCGGCTGGGCTTGTTAGAAGCAGGCGTGGTCATGGGGCACATTGGGCTGCGCCCGGCGGCACGCGGGCCGCCCATTGTCCCATCCATGCCGGACGCTGTCGCGGTTGCGTGGCAAGCGTTCGCATCCAGGTCGCGAGTACACATAACGACCTGCTGAGACAACCCTGAGACGCGTTTACAACGCATCCTGCAGGCTGGAAGGTACGGCGTGTCCGCACCCCAACGTCACTTGGAGATTCACATGCACATTCGAATGATGCTCGTTCCATTGGCCGCACTGGTGATCGCAACCGGTTGCAGCGCTGGCCCCGCGCCTGATGCTGATCCCGGCCAAGCGGCGCTCCTCAAAGAGGCCAAAGTCAGCGAGGCAGCCGCTGCGAAAACCGCATTGGCCCGGGTCCCCGGGGGCACGATAAAGAGTTCCGAGCTTGAGAACGAACACGGTGCACTGGTCTGGTCGTTCGACATCGCCATCCCGAAGTCACCGAACATCCACGAGATTCAGGTCAACGCACTGACCGGCGCGATTGCCAATAGCGAGATCGAGACGCCAAAGGACCAAGCCGAGGAAATCGAACAGGACAGGAAGGAGGCACAGACACCCTGATTCCGGATCGCCTAGCCGTTATAGGGCCACCTGTCGCGGATCCACTTCATCCTTGGACACGATTGCAGCAAGCATCAGGTCGCCGGTGACATTGAGCGTGGTCCGGCACATGTCCAGGAAGCGGTCAACGCCCAGGATCAGGCCGATGCCTTCAGGCGGCACACCCACCATGCCGCAGATCAGGGCCACGACAGGAAGCGATCCTGCTGGCACACCCGCAGTGCCGATGCCGCCCAGAATGCAGACGAACATCACAGTCACCTGTTGCATGAGGCTCAGCTCGACGCCGAAGAACTGGGCCAGGAACAGCACGGTGACGCCCTCGAACAGGGCAGTGCCGTTCTGGTTGGCGGTGGCACCCACGGTCAGCACGAAACGCGAGACATTGCGCGGCAGGTGCAATTTCTCGTCAGCAACGCGCAATGCGACCGGCAGGGTGGCATTGCTCGATGCGGTCGAGAACGCCATCACCATCGCTTCCTGCACGCCCTTGAAGAACTTCGGCGGCGACCAGCCGGCGAGAAACTTCAGCATCAGCGAATAGACCACGAACATGTGGATCGCCAGCGCCAGCACCACCACGCCCACATACGCGCCAAGGCTGCGCAACAAGTCCCAGCCAAACAACGCGGCAAGGTTGAACATGAAGCAGAACACCGCATACGGCGCCAGCCGAATGACCAGCCCGATCAGGGTCATCGATACTTCAAACAGGCCCTGGATGCCTTGCAACAGGACCTCGGTCGCCTTGCTCTTGGTCAATACCAGACCAATACCCAGCATCAGCGAGAAGAACATCACCGCCAGGATGGTGTTGTCCGCCGCGGCCTTGATCACGTTGTCCGGCACGATGCCGAGCAGCATGTCCAGCCCCTTCATCTGGCCGCCGCCACTGCTCACGATGGCCTGGGCGCGGTCTGCGCCCTGTGTCAGCATCGCCTGCGCCGCGACCGGATCGACGCCGGCACCCGGTTGCAGCCAGTTCACCAGCACCAGGCCGAGTACGACTGCAATGCCTGAGGCCACAACGGTATAGCCCAGCGTCTTCCAACCCACGCGGCCAAGCGAACGCACATCGCCCATTTCCGCCACGCCCATGATCAGCGCCGAGAACAGCAGCGGAATGATCAACATGAAGATCAGGCGCAGGAACAGCGTGCCTGCAGGCTGGGTCACGTAGGTGGTCAGCCATTGCACCCAGTCGGCATCGGCGCCGGACACATAGTGCGCAATCAACCCCAGCCCCAGCCCGGCAATGAAGCCGATCAACATCTTCCAGTGCAGCTGCAGTTTGCCGCCGCTGGCCGTGGCTTCACTCATGGTCTGGTTCCGTTGCTTCCCCGTAAGCGACCGAGCTTAGCAAACGCGGAGGTCAGCTTTCGGGATACAGCGGTGGCAATACGGACGACATCCCGCGCGCCGGCTCGCGCAAACGCATGCCCTTGCCAAAAGCCGCCCGCAACGCAGCCAGCGTCGCGAGCGCATCGCCGCCGCCCCAGCGCGCAGCCTGCAATTGCGCAAGTGCCGCGACTTGCGCCACGTCGTCCAGTCGCGTGCGCAGTGCGTCCAGGTCCTCACCAGGAATGCCTGCGGTAGTGCAAAGCGCTTGTGCGATGGCGGATAGCTCGCCAACCTTGAGCGCGTCGGCAAGCGATGGCGATGGCGGCAACGCATCCATCGCCGCGTCGGCCTGCTCGACTGCCACACCCGCGTCGACATCTCGTCTTTTGTACAGCCGCCACCAAGCCACCAGCAACAGCATGAGCAAAATGGCCACGATTGCGACCGACCGCTCGATTCCCTTCGAGCGTTCGGGTGACGGTTCAATGCCTTCGCTCACGTTAGCTGCGCCTGGCCGCTGGGCGTTGCCTGCGGCGGGGGTCTGCCCATTCGCCCCGGGTGCCACCTGCAATTGCAGTGGCGGCAACATCGCCGTTCGCGCCACGCCTTGGGCGGCATCCCACCATTCGATGCGCGGGCCAGGCAGGCTCAGCGTGCCGGCGTGCAACGGCACCAGTGAGATGCGTCGTCGCATGGTTGCACGCGGCCGACCGTCGATGAATTGTTCGTCCGTTTGCGGCGGGTCGGCAAACACCTGTACGTCTGGCGAGTCCGGAAACGTGAGCGCGGGCAGCTGGGTGGCGCTGGCCCCATCGGCGATCATCTCCAGTTCCACTGTAGTCGCGGTACCTTCGCGCGCCTGCTGAGGAGCCTGCACATAGCGCAGCCGCAAGTCATGCAACGGCAGCCACGGCGTTGGCGCGTCGGGTGGAATTGGTTGTACCTGCAGGCGTTTGCTGGGTGCCGCCGCCGACAGCGGCTTGCGGCCATCGCCGAACAAGTCATCGAAGAAACCGCCCGCCGCCTGCCCGTTAAAACGTGCGCCTGGAATGACCAGCGGGCCGCTGCGTTCCGGGATCAACAGATAGCGGCGTTCGATCACGGCGTAACGGCGACCCTGGATCTCGCGCTGATACTGCAGATCTTCCCCAATCGGCTGCAGGCTGGCGCCAGTCGGTGGATCCTGGTCCAGTTGCCCCGATAACAGGTTCACCGCGACATGCAGGCGCACCACCATGCCGACCGCCTGCTGCACATAGGGCTGTGGTGCGTCGAGCACGGTTTCCACAAAGGCGTCGGCATTGCCACTGGCGGCCACGACCGAAGGCGGCAGCACGGTCAACCGTAGCGGCGCGGTCGTGGCATTGCCCACGTGCAGCGCAGATACGGTGAGCACGCCTGGCCCGCGCGGACGTATGCCGACCGCGAACAGCGAGCGTGTGCGCGACTGGCCGTTGACCCGTTCGAAACTGCGGCGCACGGTCTGCCCGGCGATGTCGAAGTTCGCCGCCAGCGGCGCATAGTCGATCTGCTGGACGGAGAGGTCGGTCTCGATATTGAGGGTCGCAGTCTCACCGAAGGTGACTTGTTCGCGATCCAGCCACGCCCGGGTCTGCGCGGATGCAGGCAGCGCGCATGCCAGCACGATCAAAGCGATGCATGCACGCATCCAGGCCCGGCGCAGGCTCACGTTCACGGCTCGCTGCCCGACTGCTGGCGGCGCTCGTATTGGAGCCGGAACCTCGCGCGCAGCAACGCGCCGGGATCGTCGGGAACGCGTTGCAACTGCGCCTGGTTGGCCAGGCGTTGCTCGCGCTGTTCGGGGGTT
>JBDSIA010000252.1:0-8311 GCA_039918175.1 Thermomonas sp. | reverse complement strand
GCCTTGCTGCGCCTGCTGACCAGCGGCGCACCCGCTGCGGGCATCCGCCGTCTGCTGGACAGTCATGGCAATGCAGATGTCGCCCTGCGCGCCGGTGTCCGCGACTGGGCCAGTCATGGCCTGGATGCCAGCACATGCAACGCGATCCGCAACCCCGATCCGATCTTGCTGACCCGCGGGCAAGCTTGGTTGGCGTCGCCCAGCCACGAACTGATCGGCTGGTCGCAGGCCGACTATCCGCCCTTGCTGCGGCGCATTCCGAGTCCGCCACCGATGCTGTTCGTCGCCGGCGATGCCGGCTTGCTCTGGCGACCCACGATCGCCATTGTCGGTAGCCGTGCAGCGACGGCGGGCGGTTGCACCAATGCCGCCATATTTGCCGAAGCGTTGTCCCGCAACGGCCTGTGCATCGCCAGTGGACTGGCCGCGGGAATCGATGGCGCCGCCCATGTAGCGACCTTGGAGGCTGAGGGCGCCACGGTCGCCGTGCTCGGCACTGGGCCGGACATCGCCTATCCGGTTGGCCATCGGCCCTTGTTGGAACGGATTGTCGCGCGCGGCTGCGTGGTCAGCGAGCATCTGCCCGGCACGCGCCCGCTGCGCCAGTATTTCCCCAGCCGCAACCGCATTCTGGCGGGTCTGAGCTTGGGCACCCTGGTGGTGGAGGCCGCCGAGCGTTCGGGCGCACTGATCACCGCCCGGCTGTCGGCCGAGGTCGGCCGCGAAGTATTCGCCCTGCCCGGCTCGATCCACAACCCGATGGCACGCGGCTGCCATCGACTGATCCGCGAGGGCGCGCAACTGGTGGAATCGCCCGACGAAGTCTTGGAGGTGCTGGCGCCACTCGCCATCGACCTCGCCAAGGCCCTGCGTGGAGAACTGGAGGCCTGTTGCGCCACACCCCCACCCGCGCTACCTGCGCCGAAACAGGCCGGCCTGCCAATCGACCCGGACTACAACCGCTTGTGGCAGGCACTGGGTCACGACCCCACAGGTATGGATGAGCTCGGCCAGCGCACCGGATTGACGACTGCCGAACTGTCGGCCATGCTGCTGACGCTGGAGCTGGAGGGGCGGGTCGCGGCCGAACATGGCCGCTACAGCAGGATCGGACCCTGACAGCACTGGTTTGCCTTCATCGCGCCACATGGCGCAGGCCGGGGGAGATGAAAGAAAGCATCCTGGACGTCCTGCTGTACCTGTTCGAGCACTATTTCACCAATGATGCGATCGCCGCGTCCGGCGACGCCATCACCACCCAGAACGGCCCGCTGATGGGCGAGTTGGGCGAAGCCGGCTTTTCAAGCGCGGAGATCCGCAGGGCCTTCGACTGGCTGGATGCGCTGGCCCGCCAGCGCCCGGTGCCGGGCCAGGCGCGCAGCAACGGGCCGGTACGGATCTTCCATGAAGCCGAACAGGACAAGCTGGACACCGAATCGCGCGGCTTCCTGCTGTTCCTGGAACAGCACGGCGTCTTGGATGCCGACCAGCGCGAACTGGTCTTGGACCGGGCGATGGCGCTGGATCAGGACGAACTGGACCTGGACGACCTCAAATGGGTGGTCCTGATGGTGCTTTTCAACCAGCCGGGCTCGGAAGCGGCGTACGCCTGGATGGAGACCCAGATGTTCCTGGACGAGCCAGAACCGGTACATTGACCGGACTTTTGGCGGCCCGCGCTTGACAGCCAGCCCCTCGCCGTGATTCCACTGTAAATAGAAAAGTCCGCGCCCGGGGCCGTCTTCATCGGCATTTGCCCGGGCGTTGGCTTCTGCGGCGCCAGCGCTCGCCGCCCTCATCGTGTTCCCCGGAAACTGCATCAATGGCCAAGAACCTGCTCATCGTCGAATCGCCTGCCAAGGCCAAGACGATCAACAAATATCTCGGCAAGGACTTCACCGTCCTCGCCTCCTACGGACATGTCCGTGATCTGGTGCCCAAGGAAGGTGCGGTCGATCCCGAAAACGGCTTCGCCATGCGCTACGACCTGATCGAGAAGAACGAAAAGCATGTCGAGGCGATCGCCAAGGCCGCGAAGTCTGCCGACACCCTGTACCTGGCCACCGACCCGGACCGCGAAGGCGAGGCGATCAGTTGGCATATCGCCGAGATTCTGCGCGAACGCGACCTGATCAAGGACAAGCCGCTGCACCGGGTGGTATTCACCGAGATCACCCCGCGCGCGATCAAGGAAGCGATGGCGCAGCCGCGGGCCATCGCCGCCGATCTGGTCGATGCACAGCAGGCGCGACGCGCGCTGGACTATCTGGTCGGCTTCAACCTGTCGCCGGTGCTGTGGCGCAAGGTCCAAGCCGGCTTGTCGGCGGGGCGGGTGCAATCGCCTGCGCTGCGCATGATCGTCGAGCGCGAGGAAGAAATCGAAGCGTTCAAGAATCACGAGTACTGGAGCATCGAGGCCGAAGTCGCGCACCCCTCGCAGGGGTTCACCGCGCGCATGTCCAAGCTCGATGGCAAGAAGTTCGTCATCGACACCAAGAACGTCGACTTCAGCCTGACTAATGCCGAGGACGCCGAAGCCGCGCGCGCCCGCGTTGCTAATGCTGCCGGTGGTTCGCTGCACGTCACCGATGTCGCCAGCAAGGAACGCAAACGCCGACCGTCGCCGCCCTTCACCACCTCGACCCTCCAGCAGGAAGGCGCGCGCAAGCTTGGCTTCACCACCCGCAAGACCATGCAGGTCGCGCAGAAACTCTATGAAGGCGTGGCGATCGGCGAGGAAGGCACGGTGGGCCTGATCAGCTACATGCGTACCGACTCGGTGATGCTGTCGCAGGATGCGCTGGTCGAGATCCGCGACGTGATCGCGCGCGATTTCGGCACCGGTGCATTGCCGGACCAGCCGAACGTTTACAAGACCAAGTCCAAGAACGCGCAGGAAGCGCACGAAGCGGTGCGCCCGACTTCGGCCCTGCGCACGCCCGCGCAGATCGGCAAGTTTTTGACCGATGACGAGCGCAAACTGTATGAATTGATCTGGAAGCGCACCGTCGCCAGCCAGATGATCCCGGCCACGCTCAACACGGTCAGCGTGGAACTGGCGGCCGGCAGCGACCACAGTTTCCGCGCCAGCGGCACTACCGTAATCGTGAGCGGATTCCTGGCGGTGTACGAGGAAGGCAAGGACAGCAAGTCCGCCGAGGATGACGACGAGGGTCGCAAGCTGCCGGCGATGAAACCCGGTGACCGCATTCCGCTGGAGCGCATCCACACCGACCAGCACTTCACCCAGCCGCCACCGCGCTTCACCGAAGCCGCGCTGGTCAAGGCGCTGGAAGAACACGGCATCGGCCGCCCGTCGACGTATGCGTCGATCATCCAGACACTGCTGCGCCGCTATACCGAAATGGATGGCCGCGCCTTCAAGCCCACCGACGTCGGCCGCGCTGTCAGCAAGTTCCTCAGCGCGCACTTCACCCGCTACGTCGACTATGACTTCACTGCCAAGCTCGAGGATGAGCTGGACTCGGTCGCCGACGGCACCGAAGGCTGGGTCCTGTTGATGGAAAAATTCTGGGGCCCGTTCAAGCAATTGGTAGACGAAAAGAAAGAAAACCTCGACAAGATCGATGCCGGCAGCGTGCGCGTGCTCGGCAGCGATCCTGCCAGCGGCCGCCAGGTCAGTGCGCGGATCGGAAAGTACGGACCGCTGGTGCAGATCGGCACCGTCGAGGACGAGGACAAGCCGCGATTCGCCTCGCTCAAGCCGGGCCAGAGCATCTATGCGCTCGACCTGGAGCAGGCGCTGGAACTGTTCCTGATGCCGCGTGCGCTGGGCGAGTCCAACGACGAAGCGGTCAGTGTCGGCATCGGCCGCTTCGGTCCGTTCGTCAAGCGCGGCAGCGTGTATGCCTCGCTGAAGAAGGAAGACGATCCGTACAAGATCGACCTTGCCCATGCGATCTTCCTGATTGAGGAGAAGGAAGAGATCGCGCGCAACCGGATCATCAAGCAGTGGCCGGACAGTGACATCCAGGTGTTGAATGGCCGGTTCGGTCCTTACCTGTCGGATGGTGCGCTGAATGGCAAGATCCCGAAAGATCGTGAGCCAGCTTCGCTGAGCCTGGAAGAAGCCCGGCAATTGATGGCGGAAACCGGTAAGCCGGCGCGCAAGGGCTTTGGCGCCAAGAAGTCCGCGGCGAAAAAGGCCGCGACCAAAAAGGCAGCCGCCAAAAAAGCGGCCCCTGCGAAGAAAGCCCCGGCAAAGAAGGCGGCGGCGAAGAAAGCACCTGCCAAGAAGGCTGCGAAAAAGGCCCCCATGAAGAAAACCTATGTCAGTCCGCACCCCGAACCGGCCGAACCGCTGCTCACGCCGGCCAAGGTCGAACTTGGCAAGAAACGCATCATCAAGAAGGCTGCGCGAGACGAGGCGCCATTCTGAGCAGCGCCATCATTTCTGCGAACGCAGGAATTCGGCATTGGAACATCGCACGACTGATCGCACGATTGCATGACTGTTAGCGCCGAAATCCGCCAAGCCGCCCACCTGCTTCACCACGGCGGCGTCATCGCGTATCCGACCGAGGCCGTATGGGGGCTGGGCTGCGATCCGCGCAACGAAGCTGCGGTGCTGCGCCTGCTGGCACTGAAACAACGCGAAGTCGACATGGGCCTGATCCTGATTGCGGCCAACGAAGCGCAGCTCGCGCCGCATATCGACATGACCGCACTCGACGACGCGCAGCGCGCGAACGTGCGCGCGAGCTGGCCGGGACCGCATACCTGGGTCGTGCCGGCATCGACCGATGCACCGGCCTGGATCACCGGGGCGCACAGCGGAATCGCGGTGCGGGTGAGCGCTCATCCCACCGTGATTGCATTGTGCAATGCCTTCGGTGGGGCACTGGTTTCGACCAGTGCCAACCGTACCGGACAACCCGCGCCATCCACCCGTGACGCGCTGGATGCGGTCATCGTGGCGGGCGTGGATGCCGTCAGCAGCGGCGAAACCGCTGGACTGCTTCGTCCCACCACGATCCGCGATGCCCGCAGTGGCGGCACGCTGCGGCTTTAGACGCCTGCGCAACCCGACGTGCGCATTTGCGATTCAGCCTCCCCCGCGCAAAATGCCGGAATGAAACCGAATTTCCACCTCCTCGCATTGGCCAGCCTTTGCTGCGCGTTCGGCACGGTCGTCGCATCGGCGCAAAGTGGTGAGGTCCGCATCTATCGCTGCACCGACGGCGCCGGCAGGCAAACCCTGCGCGATACGCCATGCCCGAAGGGCCAGCAACAGCAGGTGCGCGACATGCTCAGGCCGAAGGATGCGCCGGCAGTGAAAAAGACTCGTTCGTCATCGAAGCGGGCACCACGGCCTGATAGCCCCGCGCCCATCCAGGTGATCTATTTGGCGCCACCACGACCGCTGTACGAATGCGTGACGCCTGACGGCAAGCGCTATACCAGTGAGGACAACGCCGGAAATCCCCGCTGGGTTCCGCTGTGGACATTGGGTTATCAGGCAGTACGACCAATCACCTCGCTGGGCAGCAATATCGGTGGTGCCCCGCCGCGCCCCGACAACCCGCTTCGGCCGTACCGCGGCGACATCGACTGGCCGGTTGCCATGGGCGGCGGCCAGTGGATCCGCGACGACTGCGTGATGCTGCCGCCGGCGGAAACCTGCGCGCGCCTGCGCGACCGCCGCAGTGAGATCCGCACCCGCTTCTTCAACGCGATGCCGTCCGAGCGGGACGTGCTGCGGGTCGAGGAACGTGGCGTCAACGCGCGCCTCGACAACGATTGCGGCGGCCATTGATGCGGCGCTGGATCGTCCTGCTGGCCATGCTGCTATGCACGCATGCGGCGCTGGCGCAGGACACCATTTTCTACAAATGCACCGATGCCAAGGGCGCGGTGTCGATGCAGAACGGTACGCCGTGCGCGGCCGGCATGAAGCAGGAGACCCGTCACATCGGCGAAGTCCGCACGGTTCCGGTGCCGCCCAAGAAGACGTCCGTGGAGGCCACCCCCGAAGCGCCTGTCTACGGTGACTTCGTGCTGGTCAGCGGGCCCAACATGAAGCGCACGCCAGCACCGGAATCCGCCGAACTGCCAGCGCCGCCACCGCTGTTCCAGTGCCGCACTTGGGACGGTGACGATTTTCTGGGCGAAGCCGAGACACCGCCACCACGCTGCGTACCGCTGCAAGTCGTCGGCATCGATGGCAGTCAGCAGTTGGGCATGGGCAGCGCCTGCGAAATGCGCGACGACACCTGCACCGCGATTCCGGACGAAGGTCTGTGCGATGCCTGGTTCCGACGGCTGGACGAAGCCGAGTTCAAGCGCAACTACGCGAGCGATGACAATCGCGGGGAACGCCAGGGAGCATTCGATGCCATTGATGCCAAGGTGAAGGCGAGCCGGTGCTCGCCGGTGGCGCCGGTAGTCGATCCGGCCACGAAGTAGACGCCATCATCGATGCCGTAAGGCCGGCCGTCAAAACCCGTAACGCAAGAAGCCCCCATCCACCGCGATGCATTCGCCGGTGATGTAACTGGATGCCGGCATGCACAGGAACGCCACCGCAGCCGCCACTTCCTCGGGTTCGCCGATGCGGCCCATCGGCGTGCGCAACAGGACTTCGTCCAGATAATCGGGATCGGACAACTTGGCTGACGTACGCCGCGTGCGGATGTACCACGGCGCCACTGCATTGACCCGCACCCCGTCCTCGGCCCATTCCACCGCCAGGTTGCGGGTCATCTGCTGCAACGCGGCCTTGGCCATGCCGTAAGGCGCGCCACTGCGCACATGGATCATGCCGGAAACGCTGCCGAGGTTCACAATACTCGACACCGGATGCTTGACCAGCAGCGGGTAGGCGCCACGGCACAGTTCGAAGGCACTGAACAGGTTGGTTTCGAAAATGCCACGCCACTGGTCCTCGCCATAGTCCAACGCTGGCCTGGTCAGGTTGCCGCCGGCATTGTTGACCAGGATATGCAGCCCTCCCTGGTCGGCCACCCAGTCCAGGATCTCGGTGCGCTGTTCGTCATCGCTGACATCGGCGGGCAGCGCCAGCACCGCATCCTCCGGCCCGGGGAATTCCTCTTCAAGTTCGGCGCGCGCGGCTTCCAGCGCCTCGGGTTCTCGCGCCACCATCAGCACTTGCGCACCCAGACCCAGCAACTCGCGGCAGATGGCGAAGCCAATGCCGGCACTGGCGCCAGTCACCAGCGCACGTTGCCCATCCAGATTCCAGCGGTTGCGGTTGCGATCCATTGCCACTCCTGCGCGCCATGTGTCAGGGGTAGCATACGACCGTTGCCGGCCCTTCCTGCATGCCGGAGCTGGAGTCCGCCATGCGCATCGTCCCGCTTATCTGGTCATCGGGCAGCCTGCTGTTGGCCTGCCTGTCCATGGCAGCCTGCACGCCACCCAAGTCACCGGACGAAGAACGCCGGCCGGATCCCCAAGTGAGCCGGGCGTCCGGTCCGACGTCGGCCATCGTGCAATCGGCGGAGGCGTACAAGGACCGCGCGCGCAGCGCCGAGGAATCGCAGCTGGATGCCGCCGACCAGCACCGCGCCGAGATCGACGCGCAGACGCAATGAGGGCTCGGCTCATTCCACCGCGCGGGCTTAGTCAGTTGCGCAAAAGCAGTGCGCAAGCGGCAGCACGCGCACGTTGCCGCGTTGCTGCATGAGCGTGTCAAGCAGTCGCAACGGCGCCTGGTCTTTCACGTGCTGCAGCAGCAGGCTTTCGCCGATGCCGGTTGAGCGCAGCAGGGCGAGGCCGGCATGGCTCTGCATGAAGCCGCCAAACCACTGCTCGAATGGCTTGACTGTCTGTTCGATGTAGTGGACTTGCCATGCATCGGGCTTGCCGAGCTTGGCCCGCGCCGCGGCATCGGTTAGCGCCGCGTCCACTCCGCCGAAGGCATCGACAAGTCCACGCGCCTTGGCCTGCTCGCCGCTCCACACCCGGCCGCGCGCCACAGCGTCGATCTGCTCGACACTACGACCGCGCGCCGTGGCGACCTTGCCGGTGAAGTCCCGGTAACCCTTGTCGATCACCGACTGGACGATAGTCGCCACCCCGGGATCCAGCGGACGGGTGATATCGAAGGCACCGGCATAGCGGGTGGTGCCGACGCCATCGGTATGCACGCCGATCTTGTCCAGCGCACGGTCGGCGGTGGGGAACAGGCCAAAGATGCCGATGGAGCCGGTAATCGTGGACGGGTCGGCATAGATGCGGTCGGCATTCATGCTGATCCAGTAGCCGCCCGATGCAGCGACATCGCCCATCGACACCACGACGGGTTTTCCGGCTTCTTTCAACGCAGCCA
>JBDSIA010000251.1:0-9260 GCA_039918175.1 Thermomonas sp. | reverse complement strand
TGGACGCGGAATTCGGCATCAACCACCCGACCGTGCAGATCGAACGCGGCAGCGCCTGCGGGCATGACGAGCATGATCGTGCTCCACACGGCGGGCCTGCTGGAAGCGATCCGCATCATCACGCTTAGTGGTTGCTGGAGACGCCCGCGGCGGACATGGCCCGGGGCGCAACGGTTCCCGGATATAATTCCAAGGTTAACTGCAGACGATGGAGCCCGCGATGCTGAACGATATCAAGAATGACGCCCAAGCCCGCATGGGCAAGAGCATCGAGGCGCTACGCCACAACCTGGTCAAGCTGCGCACCGGCCGCGCCAATACGGCGATCGTCGATCACCTCAAGGTCAACTACTACGGCTCGGACATGCCGCTGTCGCAGGTCGCCAGTGTGGCGATCACCGATGCGCGCTCGATCACGATTACCCCGTGGGAAAAGCAGATGGTCGGCCCGGTGGAGAAAGCCATCCTGGCTTCGGACCTGGGCCTGACTCCGACCACCGCCGGTACCGTGATCCGCCTCAATATCCCGGCGCTGACCGAGGAGCGCCGTCGCGACCTGACCAAGATCCTGCACAGCGAGGCCGAGGACGCCAAGGTCGCGATCCGCAACATCCGCCGCGATGCCAACCACCAGGTCAAGGAATTGCTGAAGGACAAGGAGCTGACCGAAGACGAGGCCAGCCGCGCGGAATCCGACATCCAGAAGCTGACGGATGCGTCGATCAAGGATGTGGACGAGGTCGTCAAGGTGAAAGAAGCCGAGTTGATGGCCGTCTGATGGCGGCTGGCTGCGCTCGCGCTGGCGGCGTCCGCATCGCGCAATGAACGCACGACGGCTCGATTTCATGGCGTTGGTCAGGTCATGCGCATGACTGAATCGACGCGTATGCCACGCCACATCGCGATCATCATGGATGGCAATGGGCGCTGGGCGCAGCAGCGTCGGCGGCCGCGGATCATCGGCCATCGCGCGGGCGCGCGCGCGGTGCGCAGTTGCGTGGAGTTCTGCCTGGACCGTGGCATCGGCGCGTTGACCCTGTTCGCGTTCTCCAGCGAGAACTGGAACCGCCCGCAGGACGAAGTCGGCGGCTTGATGAAGCTGTTCCTGGGTGCGCTGGAGCGCGAGGTCGACGAGCTGCACCGGCTTGGCGCGCGGCTGCGTTTCATCGGCGAACGTTCGCGCTTCGATGCCACCCTGCTCACCCGCATGCAGGCCGCCGAGGTATTGACCGCAGGCAACACGCGGCTGCACCTGAACATCGCTGCCAGCTACGGTGGCCGCCAGGATATCGCCGATGCCGCGCGCAGTCTGGCGCATGACGTCGCCGCCGGTCGCCTGCGCCCGGATCAGGTCGACGAGGCTGCTCTGGATGCGCGCGTCGCGCTTGCCGACCTGCCCGCTCCCGATCTGTTCATCCGCACCGGGGGCGAAATCCGGATCAGCAATTTCCTGCTGTGGCAGCTGGCCTACACCGAATTGTGGTTCACCGATACATTGTGGCCGGACGTGGATGCGGCGACACTGCAGCGCGCCATCGATGATTACGCCGGGCGCGAACGTCGCTTCGGCCTGACCGGCGCGCAGCTGGCGACCACGGCATCCTGGGGAACCGAATGACCAAAACGCGCTTGCTGGCTGCGTTGATCATGGCGCCGATCGCCATCCTCAGTGTGCTGTTTGTGTCCACACCGGTACTTGCTGCGCTGAGTGCACTGCTGTTCCTGGCCGCGTTGTGGGAATGGCTGAAGCTGGCCGAGGTTGACGACACCCTGGCCCGCACCATCCTGCTGCTGCTCAACTTGGCAGTGATGGTGGCGTTGGTCTGGGGATCGCGCTCTGCCCAGGGCGGCTCCTTCGCGCTCCTGCAATTGGTGGTGGTGGTGGGCGTGGCCTGGTGGCTGCTGGCGATGCTGTGGCTGAAGCATTACAACTTTGCCTCCGACCACGACAGCCATGCGCGTGTGTTCAAGCTGGCCGCCGGCACATTGGCCGTGATCCCGGCTTGGTGTGCGCTCGGCCTGATCCATGCCAGCCAGCCGAATGGCCACCGCTGGCTATTGCTAGCGCTATTCCTGGTCTGGTCGGCCGATACCGGTGCCTACTTCGCCGGCCGCGCCTATGGTGGCAAGCTTTTCGGTGGCCGCAAGCTGGCGCCGCGGATCAGCCCGAACAAGACGATTGAGGGCCTGCTTGGAGGACTCCTGCTGGCGCTGATCGTGGCCATGCTGGGGGCATCGCTGGCCGGGGCGACGGTCGATCAATTGCCGGCGATTGCCGTGGTCGCTTTGGCCAGTGTCGGATTTTCAGTGGTCGGCGACCTGTTCGAAAGCATGCTCAAGCGCCATATCGGCGTGAAGGACTCGGGCGATCTGATCCCCGGCCATGGCGGCGTGCTGGACCGCGTGGACAGCGTGCTGGCGGCATTGCCGGTGTTCGCGCTCGGCAAGATCTGGCTGGGGTTCTGAGCGATGCGGCAGGTCGCAGTCCTCGGCGCCACCGGTTCGATCGGCGCATCCGCGCTCGACGTGATCGCGCGTCATCCGG
The DNA here is from genome assembly GCA_039918175.1 of Thermomonas sp. Lineage (GTDB taxonomy): Bacteria > Pseudomonadota > Gammaproteobacteria > Xanthomonadales > Xanthomonadaceae > Thermomonas. The sequence goes on along the minus strand of JBDSIA010000251.1, from coordinate 6,715 downwards.
ATCGCCTGCGCGCCAGCGTGCTGGCCGCCGGACGCCAGGTGGATTCCCTGCTCGCGCTGTGCCAGGTGTATCGGCCAGCGCATGCAGTCATCGCCGATGAGGCGCTGTATCCGCGCCTTCGCGAAGGTCTGCACGATGCTAGTCTGGCCACGCAGGCCCACGCCGGCATGCATGCGATTGACGCGTTGGCGGCTGGCGATGCATGCGACACCGTGGTTGCAGCGATTGTGGGTGCCGCCGGGTTGTCGTCCACCTTGGCCGCTGCGCGTGCTGGCAAGCGCCTGTTGCTGGCCAACAAGGAATCACTGGTGCTTGCTGGCGAGATGCTGATGGCCGCTGCGCGCGAAGGCGGCGCCACGATCATCCCCATCGACAGCGAACACAACGCGATCTTCCAGTGCCTAGCGGGGTGCAGCGATGCTTCCGCCGTATCCCGGATCACCCTCACCGCCTCCGGTGGCCCGTTTCGTGGCCGCACCCGCGACGAACTGATGCGAGTGACACCTGCGCAGGCGGTGGCGCACCCCAAGTGGTCGATGGGCCCGAAGATTTCCGTGGATTCAGCAACTTTGATGAACAAGGGGCTGGAGGTGATCGAAGCCCACCATCTGTTCGGGGTGCCACCCGGGCACATACGTGTGCTGGTGCATCCGCAATCGCTGGTGCATTCCATCGTCGATTTCATCGATGGCAGCTCGCTCGCCCAGCTTGGCCTGCCGGACATGCGTACCGCGCTGGCAGTGGGCCTGGGCTGGCCACAGCGGATTGAATCCGGCGTCGGTTCGCTGGACTTGCTGACCGAAGGCGGCCAGTTGGATTTCGAGGCACCTGACCTGGACGCATTCCCCTGTCTGGCGCTGGCATTTCGCGCACTTGAAGCTGGCGGCACCGCGTCGGCGGTGCTGAACGCCGCCAACGAAGAAGCTGTTTCAGCCTTTCTTCAGGGCCGGATCGGTTTCCTGTGCATTCCCGAAACCGTTGCCGCCACCCTGGATGCCGTGCCCATGCAGCCTGCCGATTCGCTCGACGCCCTGCTGGCCGCGGATGCACAGGCACGCGCGCAGGCCCGCAAATTGATCGACCGTCCCACCACGACCCGCAGGTATGCGCAGGCATGAGCACGATTGTCGGCTCGCTATGGTGGATGCTGGTCGCACTGGGGGTGCTGGTCACCTTCCATGAATTCGGCCATTTCTGGGTCGCACGCCGCTGCGGTGTGCAAGTACAGAAATTCTCAGTGGGGTTTGGCCGTGCGCTGTGGTCGCGCCGCGGAAAGGACGGCACCGAATACGTGATCGCCGCGCTGCCGCTGGGCGGCTACGTAAAGATGCTGGACGAACGCGAAGGCGATGTCCCCGAAGCCCAGCTCGACCGCGCCTTCAATCGCAAGCCGGTGCTGAGCCGCATCGCCATTGTCGCCGCGGGACCCGTGGCCAACCTGTTGCTGGCGATCGCCCTGCTGTGGGCGATGCTGGTGATCGGCCGGCCAGACTATGCCGCCGTGGTGGGCAAGGCCGATGGACTCGCCGCACAGGCCGGCCTGCAAGTGGGCGATGCGATCCAGTCAATCAATGGCCGGGCTACGCCGACCTGGAGCGAAGCCGCCCTCGCGCTCACCGTGGCCGCCATGGACCGCAAGCCGGCCAGCCTGGCCATCCGCCATGCCGATGGCGGCCAAGTGACCCGGACCCTCGCCCTGGACCGGCTGCCGGCGGAGTTCGACGAGCAACGCGCGATCGAGGCCACAGGCCTGATCCCGCGCTACCAGCTGCTGCCACCGGTCGTGGGCATGATCGAGGAAGGTTCCCCGGCTTGGGGCGTGTTGGCCGAGGGCGACCGCATCACGGCCATCGACGCGCATCCGGTGGCCAGTTTCGAGGACATCAGCCCATTGGTCCGTGCGCTCGGGATGCGGGGCGGCCCGGGCATGATCGAGGTCGAACGCGACAGCGAACGACTGGCGCTGGAAATAACCCCGGAAAAGCAAGCCGGCACGCTCGGCAGCAGGTGGCGGCTTGGGATCGGCAACGCCATTACCCAGGCGCCAGCGCATGACGCCGTAGTACGTTACGGTCCGCTGGCGGCAGTTCCGGTCGCAATCGGCGAGACGTGGCAGTTGGCGCGTGATTCCCTGGGCATGCTATGGCGGATGGTCAATGGCAGCGCCTCGGTGCGCAATGTGTCCGGACCGATCACGATTGCCCGATACGCCAATGCATCGGCGCAAATGGGGCCGGCCTGGTTCCTGAACTTCCTCGCATTGTTGTCGGTCAGTCTAGCAATCATCAACCTGATGCCGATCCCCGTCTTGGACGGCGGTCACCTGCTGTATTACCTTATCGAGTTGGCGATCGGCCGCCCACTGGGCGAACGCGCGATGGCCGCGGGTCAGTACCTCGGTCTCGCCTTGCTGGCGGGCCTGATGGGATTGGCCTTCTACAATGACATCCTGCACCTGGTGTCGTAATGCAACCCACCCCCACCGCCGGCGCCGCCGGTGACCACGCAACATGTTCCATCCAACATGTTTTGCAATCAGGATGTCAAGAATGACCCGACCCATGTCCCGCCGCCTGCTCACCCTCGCACTCATCTCGGCACTGTCGCTGCCTGCCTGGGCACAGTCGACGTTCGCGCCCTTCACGGTCACCGACATCCGCATCGACGGCCTTCAGCGCATTGGCGCAGGCACCGTGTTCACCTACCTGCCGGTCGAGCGTGGCGATACCCTCGACCAAGCGCACGCGTCCGAGGCACTACGAGCCCTGTACAAGACCGGATTCTTCGAGGATGTGCGCCTGGATCACCAGGGCGGGATCCTGGTGGTCACCGTGGTGGAGCGCCCGGCGATCAACAAGCTGACCCTGGTCGGCAACAAGGATCTGAAGTCGGAAGACCTGCTGAAGAGTCTCAAGGACATCGGCCTGGCCGAAGGCGAGACTTTTGACCGTCTCTCTCTAGACCGCGTGACCCAAGAACTGAACCGTGCATACAACAACCGCGGCAAGTACAACGTCAAGATCGACCCTAGCGTGGAACAACTGGACCGCAATCGCGTCAACTTGACCCTGAACATCAAGGAAGGCAAGGCCGCGCGCATCCGTCACATCAACCTGGTCGGCAATGAACTCTATTCCGACAAGGAGCTCACCGACAGCTGGGAGTCCCACACCAGCAGTTGGTTGAGCTGGTACAAGCACGACGACCAGTATTCGCGCGAAAAACTCTCGGGCGATATCGAAAAACTGAATGCCTGGTACCTCAACCGCGGCTTCCTCGATTTCAACCTCGATTCGACCCAGGTCGCTATCAGCCCAGACAAGAAGGACATGTTCCTGACCGCCGGTATCACCGAGGGCGAGGCCTACAGCATTTCCAGCGTGACCGTGTCCGGGGACACCGTACTGCCGAAGGAGGAGATCGAGAAGATCGTCGCGTTCCTGCAACCCGGGAACATATTTTCGCGGCGCCTCATTGAACTCTCCACCGACGCAATCACTGCGCGTTTGGGGAACATCGGCTATGCCTTCGCTCAGGTCAACCCGATCCCGCAGATCGATCGCGACAAACGCACGGTCGGCATCGACCTGCAGGTTCAACCAGGCCCACGGGTCAATGTCCGACGGATCGTGTTCAAGGGCAATACCCGCACCGCCGACGTAGTGCTGCGCCGCGAGATGCGCCAGTTCGAAGGCACCTGGTATTCACAGGCTGCAATCGACCGCAGCAAGGTGCGTTTGCAACGGCTCGGGTATTTCGAGACGGTCGAGGTCGAAAACGAACCCGTAGCCGGAAGCGACGACCAGGTTGACGTCGCCTACACGGTCAAGGAAACCAACTCTGGCAGCATTTCCGCAGGCGTGGGCTACTCCCAGTTGTCCGGCGTGAATCTGTCATTGCAATTGTCCGAGAACAACTTCCTAGGCAGCGGCAATCGGGTTTCGATGGCAGTCAACCGCAGTTCTTACCAGAAGCGCTATGACTTTTCGTTCCTGAATCCCTACTTCACTGACGAAGGCATGTCGCTGGGCTACAACCTGTCATGGAAGGAGTTCAACTATTCGAATTTCAACGCGGCCCAATATTCCACTACCAACGGTTCCGCACAGGTGTTCATGGGGCTGCCACTCAGCGAATCTGACTCCGTTTCGCTGTTGTTCGGCATCGACAGCAACAAGATCCTCGCCTTCCCCGGCTCTACGCCGCCGCCGCTGCTGGACTACATCGATGCCGTCGGCAACCGTACATTCCACGCTTGGCGCACCCAATTGGCGTGGTCGCGCGACACCCGCAACGACTATTTCGTGCCGACATTCGGCAGCACCCAGAATTTGTCGGCGGAAATCACCTTGCCCGGCTCCACCGTCGAGTATTTCAAGCTGCAATTCGACTATGCCAAGTACTGGCGTCTCAACCAGGCGATCGTGCTGCGCACGGCCGCAAACCTGGGCTACGGCGATTCCTATGGCAAGGACATTACGCGCAATCTCTGTTACACGGCGCCAACCGCACCCACCACGGCCAACCCGAACCCGCCCGCGCCACCGCCGCCGAGCCAGCCTTGCCTGCCGACATCGGCCGACTACGCCAAGACGGTCACCGCCTCGGGCCTGCCATTCTTCGAGAATTTCTATGCCGGCGGCATCGCGGCTGCAGGCAAGGTACGCGGCTTCGTCGACAATACATTGGGGCCGCGCTACACCTCGAACTTCGGATTCCGCCAGCCGCTAGGTGGTTCGTTCCTGCTGGCAGGCTCAGTGGAAGCGATCTTTCCGAAGGTGATCGACAGCCCATCCGCGCGCGTGTCCGCGTTCCTCGACTTCGGCAACGTCTATGACGGCGCGAACAACTTCAGTGCAGGCGACCTGCGGGTATCCACCGGCATTTCCATGTTCTGGCGCTCGCCGATGGGTCCGCTGTCGATCAGCTACGCGATTCCCTTGCGCAGGCAGGACGGGGACCAAATCGAGCGGTTGCAGTTCACTTTCGGCGGCCAGCTCTGATCGACGCATGCACGTAGGGTACGCCGCATGAGCGCAACCCCCGCCCCCTTCACGGCGGCGTCCTTGGCCGAACGGTTTGGCCTTCGCCTGCATGGCGAAGGCAGCCTTATTGTTAACGGCGTTGGCACCCTCGAATCAGCGGGTGCGGGTCAATTGAGTTTCCTGGCCAACCCGCGCTATCGCGACCAGCTCGCCATAACCGGCGCCAGCGTGGTGATCCTGGGCGAGGACGATGCAGCGCTTTGCCCGACCGCTTGCCTGGTCGCACCTGATCCCTATGTCGCGTTCGCGCGCATCGCGGCACTTTTCGAGGTCAAGCTCTCTCCCACACCCGGCATCCACCCGAGCGCGGTGATCGACGATGACGCCATCGTTGCCGCAACCGCCAGCATCGGGGCGCACACCAGCGTTGGCGCGCGCAGCCGCATTGGCGCCGGCGCGGTGATCGGTCCAGGCTGCGTGATCGGCGAAGATTGCGAAGTCGGCGAAAACTGCGAACTGGTGGCGCGAGCCACCTTGGTCGTCCGCGTTCGACTGGGAAATCGCGTGCTGGTGCATCCCGGCGCAGTAATCGGTGCCGACGGGTTCGGCATCGCCATGGACCATGGCCACTGGATCAAGGTGCCGCAACTTGGTGGCGTACTGATCGGCGATGATTGCGAGATCGGGGCGAATACCAGCATCGACCGGGGTGCACTTGGCGACACCGTGCTGGAAGAGGACGTGCGCCTGGACAACCAGATCCAGGTCGGCCACAACGTGCGCATCGGTGCGCATACCGCGATGGCCGGCTGCTCGGCGGTCGCGGGAAGCGCCAGCATTGGCCGGCATTGTTTGATTGGTGGCGGTGCGGGCATCCTCGGGCACCTGGAAGTCTGTGATCGTGTGGTAATTACCGCAATGACCCTGGTCACCCACTCCATCCGCGAGCCCGGCGAATATTCGTCGGGCACCCCATTGATGGACAATCGCAGCTGGCGCAAGAGCGCCGCTCGCTTCAAGCAACTCGATACGCTCGCCCGGCGCCTGAATGCCGGCGACAAGGAATGACCACCATGTCCGTCCCCGTCACTTTGCCCGTCTGCATCAGCGACATCCAGCGCCTGCTCCCGCATCGCTATCCGTTCCTGCTGGTGGATCGCGTGGTCGAGCTGGAACCCAACAAGCGGGTGCTTGCCTACAAGCATGTCACCATCAATGAGCCGTTCTTTCAGGGCCATTTCCCGGGCCGCCCGGTGATGCCCGGGGTGCTGGTGGTGGAAGCACTGGCCCAGGCCGGCGGCCTGCTGACCCAACTGTCCAAGGATGCAAACGACGACCCCGAGCAGGCGTTCTACCTGGTCAAGGTGGACAACGCCAGGTTCAGCCGGATGGTGGTGCCGGGCGACAAGCTTGAGCTTGAAGTCGTGCTCAAGCGCCAGATCCGCAACATGGCGCAATACATTGGCACTGCCCGCGTGGATGGTGAGCAGGTCGCCTGCGCCGAAATTCTCTGCGCAGCGGCGCGCTGAGCAACATGGCGAAGTGATGTCGTCTCCGTTGATCCATCCGACCGCAGCCATCGACCCGGGCGCTACGCTGGGCGTAGGCGTGCAGGTTGGCGCCTTCGCATTCATCGGGGATGAAGTGGAGATCGGCGACGGCACCCGCATCGGCCCGCATTGCGTGATCCACGGCCCGACCCGGATCGGTCGCGACAACGTGTTCCATGG
>JBDSIA010000250.1:0-20573 GCA_039918175.1 Thermomonas sp. | reverse complement strand
ACCAGGCCTCATCGACCGCCACGTCGGGATCGCCCTCCAGCATTCGCAAGGCAATCCGCGAATGGCCGTTGTAGAAGCCGCGACCCATCCACACACCGTCCACGCCGACCACATCGACCACGCTGCCCGGTTTCGGGCGTACTGCGGGCTTTTCGACCAGGCGCTGGAAAATCCACGGATGAGTGGATTTCCAGGCGTTTTTCAGGCGGACGACGGGCAGCGGTTCATGCATTGGCGCGAATCTTGTTGACGGGGCACTGATGCCCAACAGCCCATTGTCGCCCAAGACGAGGGGTCACCCGGCGCACGATCCCCGTCGATCCGGGCCACGCTGTCCGCAAGAGATCGCGGACGGGCCGCTTGAACCCGAGCCGGGCGGCGCCATCTAGTCAGGATGACCCCGCGACCGATAGCCGTGATCACCAGCCGCCAGCAGCGCCAGCTGGATGGTCAGCGCGTGCGCCGGGCGGTCCAGTTCAGCCTTGCCAGCGTGCTGTTGCTGACGGCGGTATTCGCGCTGCAGGGCTGGTTGCCGATGGAGGCGCTGACCGTCACGCCTTGCAGCGCCGCCGGACTGGTCGGGGTGCTGACCGCGCCGCTGCTGCACGGCTCGCCCAGCCACTTGCTGGCCAATGCCACTGCTCTGCTAATGCTGGGCACGCTGGCGATGACGGCGTATCCGCGCGCGACCGTGCGCGCGCTGCCGCTGCTGTGGCTGGGCGCTGGCCTCGGCGCGTGGCTGCTGGGCCAGCCCGGCTCGCATCATCTTGGTGCCAGCGGCGTGACCCATGGGCTGGGCTTTCTGGTATTCGTGCTTGGCGTGCTGCGCCGCGACCGCGCCGCGATTGCCGCGGGGATGCTCGCATTTCTGTTTTACGGCGGCATGTTGTTGACGGTGTTTCCGCAGGAAGCCGGGGTCTCCTGGGAGTCGCATCTGGGCGGCGCACTTGCCGGCGTGCTGGCCGCATTTGTCTTCCGTCGCAGCGATCCGCTGCCGCCCCGCCGCAAGTACAGCTGGGAACTCGAGGAAGAACTCGAGCGTGAACGGGCGGGGGCTGCGCACGACACGTTCGAGCCACCCGCACCCGACGAAGTCCCGGTCCTGTGGAAGCGCGACCAGCCGGAGCAGCGCGGTCAGGTGCTCCAATTTCCGTCGCGTGACAACCGCGACAATTGAACTACTTTGCCGCCAGGCATGCTGTCCCCAGCTGGCGGTCGTGCCAACGCGACAGCAATGCCAGTGACGCCATCGCCCCGCACAGGCACAGGAACATGTCCCACTGGGTGTCCCATTGATCACCCTGAGTCGCCAGGAATGCCTCGGCGTCGGCCCCGTAAACCAGCGCACTCCACCATTCGATCAGTTCGAAAAACGCCGAAAAACTCAGGCATGCGGCAATCACGAAGTAGCGCATCCAACCACCGCGATGCAACGGGGTGAGGCGCAGGAACAACTCGCGCGCCAGGATCGCAGGCACGAAGCCCTGCAGCAGGTGACCGACGCGGTCCCAAGGATTGCGCTGGGTACCCAGCAAGTCCTGCAGCCAGAATCCGGCGGGCGTCTGTGCATAGGTGTAGGCGCCACCATGGATGAGCACCAGCGCATGCAACACCAGTAGCCAGCACAACAGGCGTGTCAGCGGGAAGCGCGACCAGCGCCATGTAATCGCCGCCAGGCCGACTATCACCCAGATGGTTTCCAGCACCCAGGTCAAACGGTCGTGGGCGATGAAAAGGGAAACAGCCAGTGCAACCAGGATGGTCGCAACCAGCATCCACGCTTCGCCGCGGGCCGGTACTCGTGCTGGCGTTGTTGCATGGTTTTGCGACGGCGCGTGCATGCCTGCATCGTAAGCGGCTTCGATAGACAGCGGTTCAACCAGTGTGGGGTGCAGGCGACCAGGGTGGACGTTACCGGCGCGTCCACCACGCAGGCGTTAAGATCGAGCCATGAACAGCACGCCAACATCCAGCGCGCCATCAGCGCCGCGTCGCGTCGAAAACCTGCAGACCGACAAGGGCAGAGTGCCGGTTTACGCGACCGGCATCGTCGAGCAACCCTGGGACGACTACAGCACCACTGACCACGACGTGTGGCGCCAGTTGTACGAGCGCCAGCGCAAGCTGCTGACGGGTCGCGCCTGCGACGAATTCCTGCAGGCGCAGGATGCGATGGGGATGACGCCGGACCGCATCCCGAAATTCAGCGAATTGAACGAGGTGCTGTCCGCCGCCACCGGCTGGACCCTGATGGGCGTCGAGGGCCTGTTGCCGGAGCTCGATTTCTTCGACCATTTGGCCAACCGCCGCTTCCCGGTGACTTGGTGGATCCGACGGCAAGACCAGGTCGACTACATCGAGGAACCCGACCTGTTCCACGATCTGTTCGGCCACGTCCCGCTATTGATGAACCCGCTGTTCGCCGATTACATGGAGGCCTATGGCCGCGGCGGCGTCAAGGCACACGCGCTTGGCGCCGACGCGCTGCAGAACCTGACCCGGTTGTACTGGTACACGGTGGAATTCGGCCTGATCCAGCAAGCCGATGGCCTGCGCATCTACGGCAGCGGCATCGTCAGTTCCAAAGGGGAATCGATCCACAGCCTGGAATCGGCGGCGCCCAACCGGATCGACTTCGACCTGGAACGAATCATGCGTACCCGCTACCGCATCGACACATTCCAGAAGACCTATTTCGTGATCGACAGCTTCGAACAGCTGATCGAGGCAACCTTCCCCGATTTCACTCCGATCTACGCGCGTTTGGCTACACAGGATTCGATTCCCGCCGGCAGCGTACTGGCCACGGACGCAGTGTTCCAGCGCGGAAGCGGTGAGGGCTGGGCGACCGACGGCGACATCTGAGGACATGACACACCTGCGTCTGACGGTATCCTGACGCCATGGCCTCGACCCTTTTCGGTTTGCCCAACCCGCACGCGCTATGGCGCTGGCTGCGGCAATGGCGGCAGAACCAGCTGGTCGAGACCACCGACCGCATCTCGGTGCTGGAACATGTGGAGGAAGCCGGCCATCTAGGCCCGCGCTACGCCTTCATGACCATGATGTCCTGCGGCATCGCCATGCTCGGCCTGCTGCAGAACTCCGCGGCGGTGATCATCGGCGCGATGCTGATTTCACCGCTGATGGGGCCGATCATCGAGTTGGGCATGGGCCTGGCCACGTTCGACCTGCGCAGCATCCGCGGCGCGCTGAAGACGCTCTTGGTCGGCGTGCTGCTGTCCTTGCTGGTCGCGGCCGGCATTGTGCATTTCTCGCCGCTGCAGGACGCCACACCCGAAATCCTGGCGCGCACCGAACCCACCTTCTTCGACCTGCTGATCGCGATCTTCTCCGGTCTGGCCGGCGCTTACGCCACGGTCACCCGCAAGGGCGAAATGATCGTCGGCGTGGCGATCGCCACCGCCCTGATGCCGCCATTGGCGGTGGCCGGCTATGGCATCGCGGTGCTGAACTGGAACATTGCCGGCGGGGCCGCGTTCCTGTTCATGACCAACCTGCTGGCGATCGGGCTGTCGGTGACCATAGTCGCCCGCTGGTATGGCTTCGGCGGAACCGATTCGCCCAAGCAGACCGCTTGGCAAGCGGGTCTGATCATCGCCAGTTTCGTGCTGCTGTCGATCCCGCTGGGATTGGCGCTCAAGCGCATCGCCCTGAAATCCCAAGTTGAATTGAGCGTGCGGATGGCCACCGACGCAGCGGCCCAGCGTGCTTCGGGCCGAGTTTCCGCGCTGCGGGTGGACATGACCGAAGGTGGCGTAACCGTGGATGCGGTGATGATGCTGCCACGCCACGTCAGTGGCCTGGAAGATTCGCTGCAGGATGTGCTTGCCACCCAGCTCGGAAGCCCGGTGCACGTGCAGGTGCGCGAACTACTCACTGCCGACGATGCCAGCTTTGCCCTGCAACAGGGCACCTTGACGGAACTGCGGCGCAGCGTGGCCGCCCTGCAGACCGCCGAGAGCGGGCGCACTGTGATGCAGCAGTCCAGGGACGCGCGGCGGCTGCGCCTGCAGGCTGAACTGCTCGGCTATCTGGGGCGACTGACGCCCAATCCGGACGGACTTCACTGGACCTTGCAGGTCTTGCCGGAGGCGCGCATGCCCTTGCAGCGCGCGCAGCGCATCGAGCGCGAGGTCAATGTGGGGCTGGCAAGCGATGGCGGTGGCATCAACGTGGTGCCGTCGCTGCAACCATTGCCGGGGATTGTATTTGCCGATGACAGCACCGCACTGGATGCCGACGCCGTGAGCAGCCTCACCACGGTTGCCTGGGCCGTGCAGCGCTGGCGCGGCAATGGGGTGCGGGTGATTGGCGTAGGCGGCACCGAGACGCTTGCGCAGAAGCGCGCCGACGCGGTTGCCGCGGCGCTCCGTGCAAACGGCTTGCAGGTCAGCGTCAGCCTGGCCGATGCGGCGAGCGTACGCGCGCGTGCGCGCAGCGACGGACCACTGGCCGCGCGTACGGTGCGTCTGGAGATCGGCAAGGCGCCCTGAGAGCGGGTGATTCCAGGCCCCGCATCAATCCTGTTGCTTGGGCCATCCTTGCGGAATATCGACGTATGCGCCATTGAGGTCGATTCCCGTGCGCTGCTGGCCTGCGGCGACATCGACCGTGATCAATTCGTCAGGTGGGCATGGCGCGCGGATGCAGCGGATCTGCGAGGCATGTGCAATCAGCGTCAATTCGCCTGATTTCGCCCAACCCAGCAGGTAGTAGCGCCCGGGCGATACGTCGATCCGGTAGTCACTCGCACCGTCGCGCGTGTCGATGCAGGTGGCTGTGCCGCCCGCGACCGGGGTAGCGCACACCCGCAACGCCGGAGGCGCGCGATTGCCGTTGTTGATACCGCCGCTGATGCTGGCGTTGGCCGACCCGGCCGCAGGCGCGTTGTTGGATGCTGTCGCTTTGGGTTCGGCACCCGCCGAGGCGGGTGATGCCGGCAATGGCGTGGGCGCGGAAGCAGGGGGGGTTGCTTCCCCTGCGGCAGTAGGTGCTGCACCGGGGGCCTCGGTGGCGGTTGGCGTGCACGCCGCCAGCCACAGCATCGCGGGAACCAGGATCGGTAATTTATTCATTCGACATTCCTGTGCGGGTCGCGTGTCGCTGACATCAGCGACAATAACGCTCTGTCTTGCCGGATCCCTGCACATGTCGCTCACGCACGTTTCGCTGACCCGTTTCCTGATCGAGGAAGGCCGTGCCGGCCGGGTCGATCCCGACCTGCGCTTGCTGATCGAGGTGGTGGCGCGTGCCTGCAAGTCGATTTCCGTCGCGGTCGGCAAGGGCGCTCTGGGCGGGGTGCTGGGCGATGCCGGCAGCGGCAACGTGCAAGGCGAGGCGCAGAAAAAACTCGACGTGCTCAGCAACGAGATCCTGCTCGAAGCCAATGCTTGGGGCGGCCACCTCGCGGCCTGCGCGTCGGAAGAAATGGAGCATTGTTTCCCGATCCCCGACGCACATCCACGCGGCAACTTCCTGTTGCTGTTCGATCCGCTGGACGGCAGCAGCAACATCGATGTCAACGCCAGCGTCGGCACCATCTTCTCGGTCCTGCATTGCCCCGATGGCGTCACCACCCCGCAGGATTCGGATTTCCTGCAGCCCGGCCGCGACCAGGTCGCTGCCGGCTACTGCATCTACGGCCCCAGCACCATGCTGGTGCTGACTCTAGGCCACGGCACCCACGCCTTCACATTAGATCGCGAGCAGGGCTCATTTGTGCTGACCCGTCGCGATCTGCAGATTCCGGAAGACACCCAGGAGTTCGCGGTCAATGCCTCCAACCAGCGGCACTGGGAACCGCCGATGCAGGCTTGGGTGGCCGACCTGTTGGCCGGCAAGACCGGCCCGCGCGGCAAGGACTTCAACATGCGCTGGATTGCCGCCATGGTCGCCGACGTGCACCGCATTCTGACTCGCGGCGGCGTGTTCAGCTATCCGATCGACGCCAAATGCCGCGACAAGGGCGGCCGCTTGCGCCTGCTGTATGAGGCCAACCCGATGGCGATGCTGGTTGAACAGGCTGGCGGGGCGGCGAGTACTGGCCGCGAGCGCATGCTGGACGTACAACCGTCCGCACTACACCAGCGGGTGCCGGTATTCCTTGGAAGCAGAAATGAGGTCGGCCACGCCGTGCGCCACCATCAGGTGCACGACGCCACACCCGGCTGATTCCGGCTTCAGGGCCTGATTGGCGGCTGGTTCAGAGCGAGCCAATACAGCCCAATCTGGCGCACCACGTCAACAAAGCGTTCGAACTCCACCGGCTTCTGGATGTAACTGTTGGCGCCAAGTTCGTACACGCTGCCCACATCCATAGGTTCTGCGCTGGTGGTCAGCACCACCACCGGCAAGGCGCGTGTGGCCGGGTTTTCGCGGATCGCCTGCAGCACCTCGCGGCCATTGAGCTTCGGCAGGTTGAGGTCCAGCAGGATCAGCGCCGGCAAGTCGGTGATGTCGCGCCCGGCATACTCGCCGCGCCCAAGCAGGTAGTCAACGGCTTGCGCACCATCTGTCATGACCCGAATCACGTGCCCGCTGCCGGCCTCGGCGAAGGCGATCCGGGTCAGCTCCACGTCGTCAGGATTGTCCTCGACCAGCAGGATCTCTTTGCTAACGTTAACCATCATGTGTGCGCCTCTGCGAGAGCCTCATCGGATAGCAGCTGGTCGTGCAGCTCCACGTGAAAGCATGCCCCATTGCCAGGTTCAGCTTCTGCACGAATGCCGCCGCCATGGCGCATCGCGACCTGTTGCGCGATGGTCAGGCCGATGCCGTTGCCGGCGCCCTCTTCGCTGCCATGCAGGCGCTGGAATGGCTCGTACAGTTTCGCCGAATAAGCCATGTCGAAGCCGATGCCCTGGTCACGAATGGACAATTGCAGCGCATCGCCGCTGCGCTCGCCGCCTACCCGGATCCACACCTGTGGCCTTGCCGCCGAAAAACGCCAGGCATTCACAAGTAATTGGCTCAGCATCATCTTGAGCAGACGCTCGTCGCCGATCGCTTCCAGCCCCGGCTGCACCTGCACGTCCACGTTGCGTTCCGGTTCTGCGTCCTGCAATTCGGCCAGAGACCATTCCGCCAGCAAGCTGACATCCACCCTCTCTGGCCGCAAGCTGGCGCGGTTGATGCGCGCCAATTCCAGCAGCGCCTCAATCAACCCGCCCATCCGCGTGGATGCCGAGCGGATTCGTTGCAGGTATTCCTGGGACTGTGCGTCCAGGCTGCCCACGGTCGTGCGCGCCAACTGGCTGGCGAATCCATCGATTGCGCGCACTGGTGCGCGCAGGTCATGCGATATCCCGTGCACGAAGGATTCAAGGCGACGATTGGCCGCTTCAAGCTCGCCTGTCTGCGCGTGCATGCGCTGCACAAGCGCCTCATTGAGGTTCTGCGACGCCCGCTCAGCCTGGCGTTGCGCGGTGACATCGAGGAAGTGGGAAATGAAGTATTCGGCACGCCCCTCTTCATCGCGCATCAGCGCAGCATTGACCACCGTTTCGATGATGTGTCCATCGGCATGCACAAGGCGTTTTTCGATTTCAACCTGGTCCTGCCCATCGGCTAGCACACGCTGACGCACGCTGGAAGCAAGCGGTAACTCATCAGGGGGCGACACGCGGTCTGTCGGTTCCCCAATCAGCTCGTGCGCCTGACAGCCGAACAACTGGCACAGGGCTGGATTGACCTCGATCCAGCGACCTTCGGTGGACACAATCGCCATCCCGATCCCGGCCGATGCCATGGCCAGGCGGAAGCGGGAATCGTCAGCCACGGCCACGATGCATGGAGCGCTTGCGGATCATGCCCGGAGTGTAGGCACCCTCCATGTAGACAGCGCGTGCAAGTCGTCACGGCCCTGCATGCGCCGCCGCAGGGGCGTCGTGCACAATGATTGCGATGACGATACCCCCCCACCTCCTGCATCAGCTTGCCTTCGGCCTGGTCCTCGGCGTGGGGCTATATCTGTTCATCAGTGAAAAGCTGCGCGTCGACGTGACCGCGATGCTGATCCTGCTGGCGCTGGTCCTGACCGGCGTGCTGGACAGCAAGCAGGCGTTGTCCGGGTTCGCCAGCGAACCTGCAATTATCGTCGCGGCGGTCTTCGTGATTTCCGGAGGGCTGGCCGCCACCGGGATCAGCGAGCGCCTGGGCATGTGGATCGGGCGTGCGGCGGGGCGTCGCGAGTGGCGGACCATTGCGGTGGTGATGCCTGCGGTCGCCCTGTTGGCGGCGTTCACCCACCACGTAATGGTCACCGCGATGATGCTGCCGCTGTTATTGCGACACGCACGCGACCGCCAGATGCCTGCCTCGCGCCTGTTGATGCCGATGTCGCTGGCGGCGTCGCTGGGCACCACCCTGACCTTGGTCAGCGCACCTGCATTTCTGCTGGCCAGCGACATGCTGGATCGCGCCGGCGCGGAGCGCCTGGGCATTTTTTCGATCACTCCGATCGGCATCGCCCTGGTCGTGGTGGGAACCATCTACATGCTGCTGACTCGTTGGCTGTTGCCCAAGCACAGCGGCGAAAGCGGCGATGACGACTACCTGCGCCTGGACCGGTATCGCACCGAGCTGGTGGTGGTCCCTGGAGGACAGTGGGCGACGCGCACATTGGCCGACATGCAGAAAGCAATCGGAAAATCCGTGCGCGTGCTGGGCTGGTTGCGCGATGGCAAGCGCCGCGACGACCTGACGCCAAGCAGTCCTTTGCTGGCCGGTGACATCCTGCTGGTGGAAGCCGCTGCCGACGAACTGCTGTCCTTGCATCACGACCCGGGCCTGGACCTCAACGCGATCGCCCGCTTCAGCGAAACGCTCAGCGGCGAGGGGGAACCGCAGCTGGTACAGGCCGTGGTCGCGCCGGGCTCGGAATTCATCGGCCGCAGCATTCGCGAACTGGACTTTTCCAGGCAGTTCCATGCGGTGATCGCGGGCCTGTGGCGACGCGATGGGGATTTGGCCGACCGCCTGTCGGATGCCCGCCTGCGTGTAGGCGACTTGCTGGTGCTGTACGGCCGTCCCTCGCGGTTCTCGGAACTGGCCGCGCACCATGGCTTCCTGATGCTGGTGCCGTTTGCCGGCGAGGCCAAACGGCGTCTGCGTGCACCACTGGCACTGGTGATACTGGGCGTGAGTATCTTCGCTGCCGCAACCGAGTGGCTGGCGGCGCCGCTGGCATTCCTGCTTGGCGCAGTGGCCATGGTCGCCACCGGCTGCATCGACATCAAGCAGGCGTATCGCGGCATCGACGTGCGTATCTTCGTGATGATTGCCGGCGTCATCCCTCTCGGCATTGCCATGGAACAGACCGGCACTGCGGATTTGCTGGCCAAAGGCTTGGCCGTGATGCTGGCGCACTGGCCCGTGCTCGCGATCCTGCTGGTGATGTTTTCCGTAGCGGCGCTGTTGACCCAGGTGATGTCGGATGCGGCCACCACTGCCCTGCTCGGGCCCATTGCAATCTCGCTGGCGCAGGTGCTCGATATGCCACCTACTCCCTTCGTGGTGTGTACCGCGCTCGGCGCCGTGGTGGCGTTCCTCACTCCCATTGGCCATCACGGCAACATGCTGATACTCGGGCCCGGCCGATATCGTTTCAGCGATTTCTTGCGAATCGGCCTGCCGTTGACCGTACTGATCGCCGTGGTCAGCGCCTGGATGGCGCGGTGGTTGTGGCTGGGTGGTCCGCTCTGGCCCGTGCTGGGCGGCTAACCCGCCTCAGAACAAATCTCCCTGGGGAGTGTCCTGCTTCGGCGCGACGAACAGATCGGTGCGCAGCGCCGGCAATCCTGGGAATCCCAACCGCTTGCGGGTCTTGGCGAAGCGCATCGCGATGAGGTCCGCGAACGGTCCCTGCCCGCGCATCCGACTGCCGAACGCGCTGTCGTAGTCCTTGCCGCCGCGCATCTGCTGGACCAGGCTCATCACGTGGTCGGCACGTTGCGGATAGTGCAGTTGCAGCCACTCGCGCCACACCTGCTTCAGTTCATGCGGCAGCCGCAACAACACGTAACCCGCGCTGCAGGCGCCTGCCTCGCGTGCGGCCTGCATGATCTGTTCCAGATGATGATCGGTGATCATCGGGATCACCGGCGCCACCAACACCCCCGTTGGCACACCGGCCTCGTGCAGGGCGGCGATCATCTTCAGCCGCGTATGCGGCGCGGCCGCGCGCGGCTCAAGTTTTGCCGAAAGCCTGTTGTCGAGGCTGGTCACTGATACGAACACACTTGCCAAGCCATGACTTGCGAGCTCCGCGAGCAGGTCGATGTCGCGCGTGATCGCCGCGCCTTTGGTGACGATGCTGACCGGATGCCGCGTCTCCAGCAGCACCTGCAGGCAAGCGCGACTGATGCCGTGGTCGCGTTCGATCGGTTGCCAACCATCGGTATTGATACCCAGCGCGATGGGCTTCGGTACGTAGCCTGGCTTGCCCAACTCGACGCGCAACAGGTCGGCGGCATTGGTCTTGGCGAACAGCCGGGTCTCGAAATCCAGCCCGGGCGACAGGTCCAGGTAGGCATGCGAGGGCCGCGCGAAGCAATACACACACCCGTGCTCGCAACCACGATACGGGTTGACCGATTGCGAGAAGGCAATGTCTGGGGAAGTGTTCCGGCTGATGATGCTGCGTGCGCGTTCCTCGCGGACGATGGTGCGTGGATTCGGTAGATCGGCCAGGTCCTCGTACGCCGACCCCCAGCCATCGTCCTCGCCATGCGCGCTACGCCGCTGGAAACGACCTGCCACCTGCGATGCCGCGCCACGGCCCCTGATCGGCGCCAGCAGCAGGCGAGCCTCTGCGGCATGGTTCTGGCATGGCGGATTACGCGACTTTTGCATCCGCGCACCCTACCCTGTGTTGGTCGCAACGCTCGCGACAACGGGGAGCCAATCATCGACATCCTGCTGCATGCCTGGAACGCGCTATGGGCGGTGCCGCACATCCGCGCCTGGCTGACTGTCGGCTGGATCGCGTATCTGCTCGGGCTTGGGGTCTGGATCGTGCTGCAGAAGCGCGAACCGGCAGCGACCCTGGCCTGGCTGGTCAGCCTTGCCGCCCTGCCCTACTTCGGTTTCCTTATTTACCACGTGTTCGGCCCGCAGAAGATTAAGCGGCACCGGACGCGGCGCGCCAAGGCGCGGGTGGGCATGCCCGGCGACGTGCGTAGTCCAGTTTCCGAGTCCACCGAGCTGGCGCGGTTGGGACATGCGATTACAGGCCTCGCGCCGACGACCGCCACATGCGTCGATCTGCTGGTGGACGGGGCGGCGACCTATGACGCGCTTATCGAAGCCATACGGGGCGCACGCGAGCATGTGCACCTGGAGTACTACATCTACCAGCCTGATCAAAGCGGCAAGGCCCTGTGCGATGCCCTGGTCGAGCGGGCCCGCGCAGGAATCAAGGTACGCCTGCTGCTGGATGCGGTCGGTAGCTCGAAAACTCATGCCTCTTTTTTCCGCGAACTGACCGACGCCGGAGGCGAGCTGTGCTGGTTCCATCCCATGCGTTTTGGCAGGTTCTGGGAGCGCCCGTGGCTGAACATGCGGACCCATCGCAAGATCGTAGTGATTGATGGGTGTATCGGATTCGCCGGTGGCATCAACATCACCGACGAGGAGAACGATCGCCTGCGCGAAGATGCCTACCGCGATCTGCACCTTCGCGTGGAGGGAGACGCCGTGCGTGAACTGCAGTTCGTGTTCGTCGAGGACTGGGCCTATGCCACCGGCAATCACGAATTCCTTGGCGAGCTGGCGAAGTCCCCGCCCGTTCCACGCGCTGGCTCAGTGGCGACCCAGGTAGTTACCTCCGGCCCTGACACGGACTGGGAAGCGATCCATCGTGTGCATGTGGGCGCAATATATGCGGCGAGCCGGAGAGTGTGGCTGGTAACCCCGTATTTCGTACCAGGCGAGGCAGCGATGATGGCGCTCACCTCGGCTGCGTTTGCCGGCATCGATGTGCGCCTGATAGTCCCAAAAAAGAGTGATTCGAAACTTGTGACGCACGCTGCGCGTTCCTACTTTGACGTCCTGCTTGCCGCCGGGGTCAAGGTCTACGAATACGGCCCGCGCATGCTGCATACCAAAGCCCTGCTGGTGGATGACGAGCTGTGCCTGATCGGCAGCGCCAATTTCGATTCGCGCAGTTTCCGCCTGAACTTCGAGATCTGCCTGCTGTTTCGCGATAGTGCGGTGGCCGCAGAGCTGGCGCGGCTAATCGAACACGAATTCGCCAGCGCGCCGCGGGTCCGCGAGGATCGCCCGCGACCCTTGCTGCAGGCTCGCTTGCCGGAAGCCTTCGCGCGCCTGCTGTCGCCCCTCCTTTGACTGGGTTGGCGCGCGCAATTGGCCTGTGCGGCGTAAACTTCGCCTAGTCCCACACGGAGCCATCTGCATGCACTGGCTATTTCTCCTGCTTGGTCTCGCCGCCATGGCGGTGGCATTCAAGACCGCGTCCAGCGGCCTGATGGCGGTCTGCCTGATCGTCGCACTAGTGCTGTTCGTGCTCTGGGTTGCCGGACTCTATTCGGCGCGGATGGCCGGGCGCGGCCGCGACGCCTCGATGATCATTGACCCGGCCGAACTGCGTCGCCTGCGCGAACAGGCCGAACTACGCAAGGCTGCCGCAACAGCCGACACACCGCCCGACGCCTCCCAGCGTTGACCTCGCTCAGCGTCAACCTCAACAAGATCGCAGTCCTGCGCAATTCGCGCGGGGGCCTGATGCCGGACCTGCTGCAGGCCGCACGCACCTGCCTGGATGCCGGTGCCCACGGCCTGACCGTGCACCCACGACCGGACGCGCGCCATATCCGCACCGACGATGTGCGCCTGTTGGCAGCGCTATGCGCCGAGCGGGGGGTGGAATTCAACATCGAAGGCAATCCGTTCGCGCCACCGCGAGCGAGCTACCCGGGACTGCTGGCGTTGTGCGAAGCGACCCGGCCAGCACAGGTCACCCTGGTCCCGGATGGCGATGGCCAGATCACATCCGACCATGGGTTTGATTTCGTTCGCGACGGGGCCGCCTTGGCCCCACTGATCGCCTCGTTCAAGGCGATTGGTTGCAGGGTCAGCGTGTTCGCGGACGTGGACGATCCCGCCATCGCAACCGCTGCAACATTGGGCGCGGATCGTATCGAGTTGTATACGGGACCCTATGCGGAAGCCTTCTCTGCAGGCGATCCCTCCGGCGCGTTGGCCACTGCAGCCGATACCGCCCTGCGTGCACAGGCCGCCGGCCTTGCCCTCAACGCAGGCCACGACCTGGATCAATCCAATCTGGCTGCCTTCCTGGGGAATGTTCGCGGCGTGCGAGAGGTCTCGATCGGCCACGCACTGATCGGCGAGGCGCTATACGCGGGCCTTGATGCGACGGTTCGCGCCTACCGTCGCATCCTTGACCGGTTCGCTACGGCCTGAGAGCGACGTCGGCGAAGCCTGCGTTGCGGGCATCCGCCAGCACCCGTGCGAACGACCCGTAATCTGCACCCTCGTTGGTTTCCAGCGCCAAGGTGGCCTCCGGTATTCGCGCCTTCAAGGCTACCAATTCCCCACGCAGGTCTTCCGGCGCGATGCTTGCACCTTCCATCCGGATCAGCCGATCCATCCCGACCGAGAGCAGCGTGCGCGGGGCTGGCACGATCGCCTGGCGATTGCTTCGGGACAGATCGAGGTCGAGCGACTGCGATTTGGGTATTGACTGCATCATGAATATGATCAGGAGAACAAGCAGGACATCGACCAATGGTGTGATGTTGATGCCGCTCATGTCGCGATGCTGGAAGCGGGGCTGCTTGAACACGGAATCGGCCATGTGCTCCTCCCTTGGGCCCAATGCCCACCCCTACGCTGCGCCAGCGTAGCCGCCGCCGTCAAGCGACTTTGGGTCATCCATGCAAAATGCCGCCCAGCAGGCGGCATTTTGTTCAGCAATAAGCCGCGCCGGGCTTGCCGGCACGTGCACGCATTCAGTTCTGTACGAAGCCGATCTTCACCATCTCGGCATTCTTGGCTGCAGTCAGGACTTTGGCCAGAGTGCCGTATTCGGCATTGTCGTTGGTTTCGATCTGCAGTTCCGGCTGGTTGCTTGGATCGCGATCCACCTCGTTCTTCATCATGGTGACCAGTGAGGTGACCGGGGTTGGCGTGTCATTCCAGAACACCTGGCCGGCTTGGTCGATACGCAGCTTGATCGGCTCCGGCGGCTCTTTTGGATTTTCGGGGGGTGTCTCGGTCTTCTGCGGCAGATCCACGTCAACGGGTATCGACTGGATCGGCATCGTCACCATAAAGATGATCAGCAGCACCAGCATCACGTCGACCAGCGGCGTGACGTTGATATCAGACATTGCACCGCCGGAAGCATTTGAGGCAAATGCCATGGGAAGTTCTCCTTACTGCCCTTTCTTGGGCGGCGTGGTGATGAATCCGACCTTGGCGATGCCCTGAGCCTGGGCCACCTTGACCACCTCGCTGATCATCCGATACGGCGTGGTCTTGTCGGCACGGATCTGTACCGGCGGCTGCGGCAGCTTCTGCGCTTCGACCGAAAGCTTGCTTTCGATGAACTGGCGGGTGGCCGGCTCGTCATTCCAGAATAGCGCCCCGGTTTCGGACACCGATATGGTGACCGGTGGCGACTTCGTTTTTTCCGGCTTCTTGTCGAGCACGGCTTCCGGCAACTTCACCTTGACCTTGTGGTTCATCAGTGGTGTGGTGATCATGAAGATGATCAGCAGCACCAACATCACGTCCACCAAGGGCGTGACATTGATTTCGGCCATTGGGCCGCCGCTTTCGTTACCCGAGCTGAAGGACATCTTGGGGCTCCGTTAGGCCTGCGTTCGCCGTCGCTCAGCGCTTGCCGTCGATCTCGCCGACGCGCGAGCCGGTGGCGAAGAAATCGTGCAAGTCGTGCGCGAAGGTATCGAATTGGTTGTTGGTGACGCGGTTCAGGCGCACGAAGAAGTTGTACGCAAGCACCGCCGGGATCGCCACGGCCAGACCGAGCGCGGTCATGATCAGAGCCTCGCCGACCGGCCCAGCCACGGCCGAGATCGATGCATCGCCGGACGAGCCAATGGCGATCAGGGCGTGGTAGATGCCCCACACGGTACCCAGCAGGCCCACGAACGGCGCGGTGGAGCCGACGGTGGCCAATACAGTCAAGCCGCTCTCAAGGCGCATCGACTCGCGGGTAACGCCCTGGCGCAGCGCGCGATCGACGAATTCCGAGCGATTGAGCGACTCGGCCAGACGCGAACCGTCATGGCGCTGATGGTGAGCAGCAGCCTGGGCCGCATCCAGGGCGATCTTGGAGAACGGCTCCGATTTGGGCTGTTCTTCCATGAAGCGGATCGCATCCTGCGCGTTCGGCGTCTCCCAGAACGTCCCGGTCACGCGGTCAGCGCGGCCGCGCATGCGCATGTTCTTGAGGAAGTTGATGATGATCCAGTACCAAGACATCACCGACATCACCGCGAGCGTGATGAACACGATCCAGCCGACGGCGTCGAAGTTCTGGACAAGGGATTCAAAGCCCATCTGCTGCAGCGCGGCGGCGTTGTTGCCTCCGGCGGCGTCAGGGGCGACAGCAGTCGATTCGAGGAACATACGCTTACCTTTGGGTGTCGTGGAAGGAGTTTTGGCAGCTAAACCTAAACAAAGTCAACAGTTGGTACAGGCGGAACATATCTAATCAATCATTGCAGCAGGAATTGCACCGGGACACGTACGCGACTCTCTACCTTTTGGCCATTGCGGGTTTCGGGATTGAACCGCCAACGCTTGGCCGCTTTCACCGCCTCGCGATCAAGGTTGCGATTGCCGCTGGACTGTTCGACTTCAACATTCAGCACGCCCCCGCTTGCGTTGATGAACACGATCAGCACCGTCGTACCCTGGACGTGGCGCAGGCGCTCTTCCGAGGGGTAATTGGGTGGATTCATCGCGCGCGAGGATGCATCCACACTTGAGCTGATATTGGAGACCGGCGCAGGCGGCGCCGGTGGCCTCGGCGGTGGCGCTGGCACATCCACCGGACGCGGCGTATCCATGATCACGGGGGGATCTTCGGGCGGCGGGGGCAGGACAGTTTTGGTCGGCGGTGCCAAGGCCTTGATTGGCGGCGGCGGCTTGTCCGTGGGCGGCGGCGGCGGCGGCGGCGGCGGCGGCGGCGGCGGTGGCTCGATGAAGGTGACGCTGACCAGATCCTCCTCGGGCGCGTCAGGCGTAGGTGGCGACAACGGCGCGAGCAGCAGCAACAGAGCCGCGGCATGCAGCGCAACGGCGAAACTGATGCCGCTGATGCGCGGCCAATTCAGTCCGCCATCGCGGTTGTCGTTGTTCTCGGGTTTGGCGAGATCTAGCGTCATGCGCACGGCTCTGGATGTGGGGCCCGGCGCATTTGTGCACCGAGGCAACAGACTGCGGCCCTAGGGCCGCAGGAACCTCCAAGTCTATACCAATCTCCTGGACTTGTTCCAAGCCGAGATTGTGATGGAGATGGTTTTGCGAAGCAGGTCTCAGGACGACAGGAGGAGCTTTGCTTCCTCGGGCTTTTTCACTCCCTTGTCAAGTGCCTTTTGCGCTGCAGCCTTCGCTTCTGCCTTCTTGCCACTGTTACCCAGCACTTTCGCCAGATTGAGATAGGCCTCGCCATCGGCCGCGATCGGGCCTGCCTTGGAATACATCTCTACCGCCAGGGCGATGTTGTCCTCGGCGTAGGCATTCTGTGCCAACACCATATAGTCCTTGGCCAACTGGGGGCCCTGCTCGAGGAGTCCTTTGCTAGTGCCGGCTTCGATCACCGCTTTAGCGTCGGTCCAACGACGTGCGTTGATGTAACCCACGTACAGGGAACGCAATTCGTTGCCGTCTGTGAGCATGCCGCGTTTGTAGGCATCTTCCAGCAAGATATTGGCTTGGTCGAACTTGTCGGCGGCTTGTAATGCAGCCACCGCGTTCATCAACACGCGCTTGTCGCCCGGGTTTTTCGCGATGAGCAGCTTGTAGGCTGCAGCGGATTCCTCGTTACGCCCCAAATTCGCCAAAATGCCTGCCCGAAAGCTTATGTGCTCCGGTTTATCAGACTTGGTTTCGGCAAGGAAACGATCAATCGTCGCCAGCGCTTCCTGATTCTTTTGCTGCTCGTACTGGATCACCGCCAAGTTGAACAGGATGGCAAAGTGGCTGTCGTTGTCCAGGCCGTTGCTATCGAGCGCCTTCCTGAAATAGTCCGCGGCCTTGGCTTGATCGGCTTGAGCGACTGCGGCGTTGGCCGCCAGCGAATAGGCAAACGACTTGCCGTAGTTGCTCACAGTTGGCATCGAAGCGATTTCATCGGTCTTGACCATTACCCCCGACATATCTTGTTTGTCATGCAGTTCCTGCAACTCCTGCAACTGCTTGAGCAGCTTGCCTGACGCCTGTGCCTCCGGAGAAACCCGGCTTGCATTCGGATAGATGGCCGGGGTTCTTTCTTCACTGCTTTTGTTGTCCTTCTTTTCCTTCCTCGTTTCGCCATTCAATTGGGCCAATCGCTGCGCGCGTTTCTCCTGCCTTGTCATCGGCTCCACGGTCTGGGGCTCGTACTGCTGGAATGCGCTGGCAACCGGTGCCAACCCCCCAAGTGTCAGCGCGCAAACAACAGCAATATGAAGAGGTCGAATGCAGGAGAGGGTCATAAGGCACCTGGAATCAAGGGAGGAGCCGCTATATATGCGGCGGGGAAAGAGGAATACCGTAGCAGAAGGTCAGTGCGCGTCGACGCTGGGTCCGTCTCGACGAATGAACAGCCGGCTTACTGGCATCGGGGCGTATTGCCTGCTGCGCGTGCGGCCAGCATGGTGGGTCGCAAACCCTCTGCGCGCTGTTGCAGTTCGCGCAGACGCGAAGCTGGATCCGGATGGGTGGACAGCCATTGTGGCGGACGTGAGCCACCGGAGGCGGCCATGTTCTGCCACAACACCACGGCGCCTTGAGGGTCATAGCCAGCCTTGGCCATCAGTTGTTGACCAACTACATCGGCTTCGCTTTCCTGCACCCGCGAGCCGGGGAGCAGAAGGCCGGTCTGGGCAATGATGCTGCCGCCTTGGCCAACGGCGTTGCCGATGCCTTGCCCATAGCGCGAGCCTGCCAGGCCGGCAAGGATTTGCAGGATGCCTGAAGCGCCCATTTGCCGGGTGATCCGCTCGTTGTGGTGATGCGACACAACATGTCCGATCTCGTGGGCTACCACGCCAGCTAGCTGATCCTGGTTACGAGCGACCTTGAAAATGCCGGTATTGACGCCGACCTTGCCTCCCGGCAGGGCGAATGCGTTGGCTTCCGGATTCTCGAACAACGCAGACTCCCACCTCAGGCGCTGCCAGTCCCCGGGTAGCTGGCGGACGATACTGGACACAACGCAATTCACGTAAGCGGTCTGTCGACTGTCTCGACTTTGGGGGGTCGTGGCCTTTGCCTCATAGAAGGCCTTGGCGCCGAGCTCGGCGAGTTGGGCCTCCGACACCGCACCCACCACTTGCCGCCTGCCCGTGGGCGAGGTGGTGGTGGCGCAGGCGGTCAGCGCGACGGAAATCGCGAGGCCTAGCAGCAGGCTTTTCACTTTCATGGCGGCATCCTCGGGAAGTAGGATCTCCTTGTAAGGCATCCAACCTGAAGAAAGCGTCACGCCAACCGCTGGGTCAAACGTCGAGGTTGGCCACCCGCAGCGCGTTTTCTTCGATGAACTCGCGACGGGGTTCCACCACATCACCCATCAAAGTGGTGAAGATGGCATCTGCGGCCACCGCGTCCTCGATCCGCACCTGCAGCAGCCGGCGGGTTTCCGGGTTCACCGTGGTGTCCCACAACTGTTCCGGATTCATCTCGCCCAGGCCTTTGAATCGCTGGATCTGCCGGCCCTTCTTGGCTTCGTCGAGCAGCCACGCCTGCGCCTGCGCGAAGCGCTCGACCGGCTGCGACTTGCTGCCCCGCTGGATGCTCGCGCCGTCCCGGATCAAGCCGTGCAGAACCGCCGCCACATCGCGCAGCGGGCGCAGCTCGCCATGCTCGAACGCTGACAGCGGCAGCACCTGGATCAGTTCCTCGCCCATGTGCTGGCGGGTGATAAGCAGCGCACCCGGTCGTGTTTCATTGGCTTCCTGCAGGGTCAGCGCATAACGCGGCTTACCTAAGCCGGTTTCGTTCAAGCGACCCCCAAGCACCTTGAGTTCACCCGCCAAGTCGCCGTGCGACGCCAGCGAGGCGGCATCCAGCGGGGTGAAGTCCATCAGTGCTTCAAGCACGTTCGTATCGAAGCGGTGCGCATTGCGGGTGATCGCCGCGCGCGCATTGGCAAACGTGAGCAACAGCGCCTCAAGCGCAGCACCCTCAATCGCCGGTTCCCCCGCCGCAGGGATCAGCGACGCGCCGTCCACGGCATTGTTGGCCAGGTAGGCGTCCAGCGCCGCATCATCCTTCAGGTACAACTCGTTCTTGCCCTGCTTGATCTTGTACAGCGGCGGCAGGCCGATGTAGATATGACCGCGCTCGATCAGTTCCGGCATCTGTCGATAGAAGAAGGTCAACAACAGGGTGCGGATGTGACTGCCGTCGACGTCGGCGTCCGTCATCAGGATGATGCGGTGGTAACGCAACTTGTCCGGGTTGTACTCGTCCTTGCCGATGCCGGTACCGAGCGCGGTAATCAGCGTGCCGACTTCGGCGCTGGCCAGCATGCGGTCGAAGCGCGCACGCTCGACGTTGAGGATCTTGCCTTTCAGCGGCAGGATCGCCTGGGTCTTGCGATTGCGGCCTTGCTTGGCGGAGCCACCGGCGGAATCGCCCTCGACGATAAACAGTTCGGACAACGCAGGATCTTTCTCCTGGCAGTCGGCCAACTTGCCGGGCAGGCCGGCGATATCCAGCGCGCCCTTGCGGCGGGTCAGGTCACGCGCCTTGCGGGCGGCCTCGCGGGCACGCGCGGCGTCCACAATCTTGCCGGCGATGGCACGGGCTTCGTTGGGGTGTTCCTGAAGGAACTCCTCCAAACGCGATGCGAACGTGCTGTCAACGACCGGTCTCACATCAGATGAGACGAGTTTTTCCTTGGTCTGGCTGGAAAAACTCGGATCCGGCACCTTGACCGACAACACCGCGATCATGCCCTCGCGCATATCGTCACCCGACAGGGTGATCTTGGCCTGCTTGGCGATGCCGTTCTGTTCGATGTAGTTGCTCAACGTGCGTGTCAGTGCCGAGCGGAAACCGATCAGATGCGTACCGCCATCCTTCTGCGGGATGTTGTTGGTGAAGCAATACATGGATTCCTGATAGGAGTCGGTCCACTGCAGGGCCACATCCACCACGATACCGTTCTGCTCGCCGGACACCGAGATCACATTGGGATGCAGCGGCGTTTTCAGTTTGGCCAGGTGCTCGACGAAGCTGCGGATGCCGCCTTCGTACTGGAACACGTCACGCCTGCCTTCGCCGCGCTCGTCAATCAGGGTGATCTTGACCCCGGAATTCAGGAACGACAGTTC
>JBDSIA010000249.1:0-2190 GCA_039918175.1 Thermomonas sp. | reverse complement strand
GGCAGCGCCGCATCGTCGGTCGAGAAAATGCGCCACAACAGCTCAAGGTCGGCGCGGGTAGTGGTTTCGTCCAGTGAAACGCAGATCGAGCCGTTGCCGCGTACGCGCACGTTGGCGTGCAGCGCGTGGGCACGTTCGGCAATCGCGGCACTGTTGTCGCCAGCGTCGATGCAAAGCGTGTCGAACGCCGACGCGTGCACGACCTGGTGGCCAAGCTCGCGCAAGCCGGCCGCCAGGATCGCGGTCATCCGCGCCACCCGCGACGCTATGCGGGTCAGACCCTCGGGGCCGTGGTAAACGGCGTACATCGACGCCATCACTGCCAGCAATACCTGCGCGGTACAGATGTTCGACGTGGCTTTCTCGCGGCGGATGTGCTGTTCGCGGGTCTGCAAGGTCAGGCGATACGCAGACTTGCCCTCCGCGTCCAGCGACACACCGATCAAGCGGCCCGGCATCGAGCGCTTGTAGGCATCACGGCAGGCCATGAACGCCGCGTGCGGACCACCAAAGCCGAACGGCACGCCGAAGCGCTGCGTATTGCCGATGACGATGTCAGCGCCCATCTCGCCCGGCGGCTTGAGCAGGGTCAGCGCAAGCAGGTCGGTGGCGACCACGAACAGCGCGCCATGGCCGTGGATGATCTGTGCGTCGCGATCCCACTCCTCGATCCAGCCACTGGAGGCCGGGTATTGCACCAGCACGCCGAAATAATCGCCAGCGGCAATCTTTTCGTGGAAGGCGTCTGTCGAGCGGACGATCTCGACCACAAGGCCCATGGGTTCGGCGCGGGTGCGCAGCACTTCAAGTGTCTGCGAATGGGTGTCGCCGGATACAAGAAAGGTGTTCGACTTCGACTTGGATGAGCGCTTGGCCAGCGTCATGCCCTCGGCCGCGGCAGTGGCTTCGTCCAGCAACGACGCGCTGGCGATGTCCATCGCGGTGAGGTCGGTGATCATTGTCTGGAAGTTGATCAGCGCTTCCATCCGGCCTTGCGAAATTTCCGCCTGATACGGCGTGTAAGCCGTGTACCAGGCCGGGTTCTCCAAGATGTTGCGCAGGATCACCTTCGGCGTGTGGGTGCCGTAATAGCCCTGGCCGATGAAGCTGCGGAAGACCTGGTTCTTCTGCGCGATGGCGCGGATCTGGGCGAGTGCCTCGACTTCGCTGACCGCCTCGGGCATGGCCAGCGGATTGGCGGACCTGATCGAGGCCGGGACGATGGCATCGGTCAGGGTTTCCAGCGAGTCGTGACCGACCTCCGCGAGCATGGTTGCGATCTCCGCATCGTTCGGACCGATGTGGCGTTCGATGAAAGCATCGTGGTGTTCGAGCGTGCGGAGCGTGGGCTGGGTCATCTGGGCTCATCGGCAAGGTGGGAAGTGCCAGGGTTATTCGATGCACAGCTGCAAGTCCGCCACCCGGCCCTCGCGCTTGCCTGCGCGAGGGCGCTCGCGGGCTCGCCGCTGCGCGGCTCGAAAGCCCCGCTTGCCCCATCTGTCCTTTTGCCTGAGAGTTTGGAAGCGCGCAGGCAGGGGAGAGAAACCTGCAGCGACTTCTTGCCCCTTCGGCGCCGGCAAGCGTGCGCTGCCGATCTCTCCAGAGTTTGGTCACACGGCGGTATCGGGCCTGAGCGATTCCGGGCGGTTGCGCCTTCGGCAGTAGCGCTATGCGCCACTTCTCCCACCATGCACGGTCGCAATTATAGCCGCTTCCTGTGCGGGTTCCGTACTATGCCCCGGATGCAAGTTCCGGCGCACAAGGTGTCCTATGGTCGACTGGCCGCGATCCTTGGCGCGCTGGCGATGTTCGGGCCGTTTTCGATCGACACCGTTTTCCCTGCATTCCCGCAGATCGGAGCGGACCTTGGTGCCGGCAAGTTGGCGATGCAACAGACCATCAGCGTCTATCTGCTGGCCTATGCGGCGATGAGCGTGGTGCATGGCCCGCTGTCGGATGCGATTGGTCGCAAGCGCGTCATCCTGGCCGGGCTGGCGCTGTTCGTACTCGCATCGGTGGGTTGCGCGCTGTCCACGTCGATGCCGATGCTGCTGCTATTTCGCGGGCTGCAAGGTCTCAGTGCGGGCGTGGGGATGATCGTGGGT
The DNA here is from genome assembly GCA_039918175.1 of Thermomonas sp. Taxonomy (GTDB): domain Bacteria; phylum Pseudomonadota; class Gammaproteobacteria; order Xanthomonadales; family Xanthomonadaceae; genus Thermomonas. Next base: position 85 of record JBDSIA010000249.1, on the reverse strand, counting down.
CGTGCCGTGATCCGTGATGTGCTGCAGGGCGATGATGCCCAACGCCTGATGAGCCAGGTGTCGATGATCTTCGGTATCGCGCCGG
>JBDSIA010000248.1:0-1952 GCA_039918175.1 Thermomonas sp. | reverse complement strand
ACTCGGTACCAGCCGCGTAATAGTCTCGGCCATGGTCACTTCGAGTGGGTTCGGGACGCCGAACGACAGGCCGTCGCGGGCGGTGCGGATGACAGCTTCCAGCACATGTGGATGATTGTGGCCGACGATCATCGGCCCCCACGAACCCACGTAATCGATGTAGCGGTTGCCATCGACATCGAACAGATACGGACCCTCGGCGCGGCGCACGAAAAATGGTTCTCCGCCCACCGACTTGAAGGCGCGCACCGGCGAGTTGACGCCGCCAGGCATCAGTGCCTGGGCGCGGGTAAACAGGTCGTGGGAACGGTCATGATTCATGCGGGAGTGTCTTCGAAACAGGAAAGATAGGCGCGGGCCGCAGCAACGGGGTCGGGTGCGTCGAATACGCCGCTGATGACGGCGATCAGATCGGCTCCTGCTGCAACGACCGATCTTGCATTGTCCGGCGTGAGGCCGCCGATGGCCACCCGCGGCACATGCAGGGACCCGCTTGCGTGCAGCAGATCAAGGCTGGCGCGCCGCGCGGCTGGCTTGGTCGGAGAAGCGAAGAACGCACCGAATGCGACGTAGTCCGCGCCTGCTGCAGCGGCGACTTGCGCGCGTGCAAGGTCGTCATAGCAAGAGACCCCGATGATTGCGTCGTTCCCCAGCAGGCGCCTTGCATCGGCGATGGCGCCATCGTGTTCACCCAAATGCACGCCATCTGCGTCCAGTGCATAGGCGAGGTTGGCATCGTCATTGAGGATGAAAGTAACGTCCGCATCTGCGCACGCCTGGCGCAAACGTGACCCGACCTCGCGCAGGGCAACGGCATCCAATACCTTGCTGCGCAACTGCAGGCAGGAGACATGTGCGAGTAGCGGCTTGGTGCGTTCGAGCAGCCGCTGGGGATCGCGCTCATCCGGCGTGATCAGGTACAGGCCCCGCTGCAGCGCTTGCGTGCGCATCATGGCTTCAGCTGTCGGGTGCGTATGGGACAATGGCGGCTCTTCCGCATGCCTTGCACCCACGATGTCCGATTCCGCTGCTCCTGCCATCGCTTACCGCACCTGGATGTGCGTGGTTTGCGGATTCATCTATGACGAAGCGCTGGGCTTGCCGGAAGATGGCATCGCCCCCGGCACGCGCTGGGAAGATGTGCCCGATACCTGGACGTGCCCGGACTGCGGCGTGGGCAAGGACGACTTCGAACTGATGGGCTGAGGCCGGTTCCGGACACATTAGTTGGCTTCGGGAATGCCTGGGCCGAATGTCATTTTCGCGCCATCTTCCAGCTTGAGTTGTGCCGCTTCTCCCGCATTGAGTTCCAGCACATAACGCGCGGGTGCATCGCTCGGATAGGGCGGGCAACGATCGCCCAGTGAACACGGCGGTACGTCGCGCTGCTGAGAGACCAACGTGCGTGCATTGTCGAAGTACAGGATGTCGAGCGGGATCCTGGTGTTTTTCATCCAATACGCCTGTGGCTCCTGGCGGTCATGGATGAACAACATGCCATGGTCGCCAGCCATGGCATCGCGATACATCAAGCCGCGCTGGCGCTCAGCATCGTCGTCGGCGATTTCGATGGCATAGCGATGGCCACCAAGTTCCACCCATGGGCTGTTCGCACTGGCGCAGGCGGACAGGGAACAGGCGGTCAGCAACATCAGGATGGTTTTACGCATGGAAGCCTCCTCGGGGACGGCGCACCTTCGCCCGCAGCATGGGTCGCGTCAAGGCGCGAGGCCCCATAGGGCGGATTGCTGATGCATGATGTGCGCCCACTCCAGCACCCGCCAAGCCGGCGCCAGGAATGGGGGATAACCGGCATCTTGAGCTATTGACGGTCTTCAAAAACCTTGTATGATGTGCGGCTCGCTTGGGCACTTAGGTGTTTGGGTGGGTGGAAGGGCGCTGAGGCCTGACCTTGAGATCTTTGACAGTGTGCGCAGGTGACTTGTGCGGGC
>JBDSIA010000247.1:0-5418 GCA_039918175.1 Thermomonas sp. | reverse complement strand
AGGGCGCACACGAAGCCGCTGCCGAATACGTGCGCCGCGTCGCCCGCGAAAAATCCGGCGCCGGCCTGCTGCAAGTGGTGGCCGTGCCGGGCGCGCTAGTGCTGGGCGCGGATACCGAAGTGATCCTGGACGGCGCCGTGTTTGGCAAGCCCGCCGATGCTCAGGATGCCGCATCGATGCTGCGGCGGCTGTCCGGCCGCGCCCATGAAGTGATCACCGCGGTGTCGCTGGTATCTGCGTCGCGCGAGGTGCAGGCAGTGTCGGTCTCGCAGGTCACCTTCGGTGCGATGTCCGATGCAGACATCGACTGCTATGTGGCCTGCGGCGAATGGCAGGGAAAGGCTGGCGCGTATGCAATCCAGGGCCGCGCGCAGGCGCATATTTCACATTTGTCGGGAAGCTATTCCGGGGTGATGGGGCTGCCGTTGTTCGAAACGGCGGCTTTACTGCGCCAGTTCGGGTTGCCCGCATGAGCGCGTCGTCATGAGTGCATCTTTATGAGCGAAGAACTGCTGGTCAACGTGACTCCGCGCGAAACCCGGGTGGCGGTTGTCGAAAACGGCATGTTGCAGGAGCTGCACATCGAGCGTGGCAGCCAGCGCGGTGTTGTCGGCAACATCTACAAAGGCAAGGTGCAGCGGGTCATGCCCGGCATGCAGGCGGCGTTCGTCGACATCGGCCTGGAGCGCGGCGCATTCCTGCATGCCAACGACATTGTCCGCAGTACCCAGCTTGATGCCGGGGAGAGCGATGACGCGTCCGCCGGCATACCGCAGGTGTCGATCACCGAGTTGCTGCGCGATGGTGCCGAGATCGTGGTGCAGGTGGTCAAGGATCCGATCAGCAGCAAGGGCGCGCGCCTGACCACGCAAATCAGTATTCCCTCGCGCTACCTGGTGTTGTTGCCGCGTTCGCGTGTGATCGGAATTTCGGCGAGGATCGAGGACGAAGACGAGCGCGCTCGCCTCAAGGCGCTGGTGTGCGAACTGGCACCGGCAGGCGCGGTGCCCGGCATGCTGCAGCACGGATACATCGTGCGCACCAATGCCGAAGGCCAGTCCAGGGAAGCATTGGCAGAGGATATCGGCTATCTCGGGCGTGCCTGGGAGATGGTCGACAAATCCTCGGCTGGGGCGAAGGTGGGCAGTTGCATCTATGAAGACCTCAGCCTGCCGCTACGCGCGGTGCGTGACCTGATCCGCCGCGACGTGGACAAGGTCAAGGTCGACTCGCACGAGACTTGCGAGCGTCTGCGCGCATTCGCGGCGCAGTACATGCCCGGACTGGCCGAGAAAATCGAGCATTACACCGGTGCCCGCCCGGTGTTCGACCTGTATGGGGTCGAGGAGGAGATCCAGCGTGCGCTGGACAAGAACGTGCCATTGAAGTCCGGCGGCTACCTCGTCATCGACCAGACCGAGGCGATGACAACGGTCGACGTCAACACCGGTTCGTTCCTCGGCCAGCGCAATCTGGAAGAAACCGTCTACCGCACCAATCTCGAAGCAGCGCAGTCGGTGGCGCGCCAATTGCGCCTGCGCAACCTGGGCGGGATCATCATCATCGATTTCATCGACATGGTCGATGCCGAACACCGGCGCCAGGTGCTGCGCACGCTGGAAAAATCGCTGTCCAAGGACCACGCCAAGACCACGGTGTACGACTTCTCGCCGCTTGGGCTGGTGGAGATGACCCGCAAGCGCACGGTTGAATCGCTGGAGCGCCAGCTCAGCGAACCCTGCCATGAATGTAGCGGGCGCGGCACGATCAAGACCACGGAAACCGTGACCTATGAAATCTTCCGCGAGATCGTGCGCGCGGTGCGCCAGTTCGATGCGCCACGGTTGCTGGTAATTGCATCGCCCAAGCTCGTCACCCGGATCACCGAAGAAGAGTCCAGCGCGGTCGCCGAACTGGAAGAGTTCCTGGGCAAGTCGATCCGCTTCCAGGCGGAGGCGCAGTATATGCAGGAGCAGTTCGATGTCGTGCTGCTTTGACTTCGGCAGGTGCGGGCACGCGCTGACGCCGGCTCGCGAAGCGCTCAGTTCGTCATCGTGACCATCACACCACTTCGACGTCGCCTGCGCCTGCTCCGCCGCGGCGCGTGGTACGCGCTTGCCGCGTTGCTGTTGCTGCTGGCGTTGGGCAATGGCATCGGCAGCCAGTTGTTGCCGCTGGCCGAACGTCATCCTGAAAAGATCGCCGAATGGCTGAGCGTGCGTGCGCAACGCAAGGTCAGCTTCGATGCGATCGATACCCAGTGGACCCGGCGCGGCCCCTTGTTGCGATTGGACAATTTGCGAGTTGGCGGCGGCGAAGATGGCGATGCGGTGCACATCGGCAACGCCGAAATCCTGGTGGCCCAATATTCGGGCCTGCTGCCAGGTCGTTCGCTCACCGAATTGCGCGTGCGCGGACTTGACCTGACTCTGCAACGCGACGCAGCCGGCCGTTGGCAGGTGCGTGGTCTGCCGGGACAGCAACAGGATAACGGCGGCGACCCGTTCGCCACCCTGGAACGGCTTGGCGAATTGCAGGTCTCGCATGCGCGCTTGCGCGTGCTGGCTCCGGAGCTGGACGTGGACATGCGCTTGCCGCGGATCGACCTGCGCTTGCGCGTGGACGGGCCGCGCATCCGTGGTGGGGCCGAAGCATGGTTACAGGTGGATGGCACGCCATTCAGCGCTGCGCTGGATTTCAACCGCGTAAATGGCAATGGTCGCGTGTACGCAGGCACGCGTGTCGCCAACCTTGCTGAACTTGCCGATGACCTGCATGTCGCTGGCATCTCTGTGGTGTCCGGGCAGGGCCGTGTGCAGGCATGGGCAGGGCTGAGTGGACATCGGGTGGTCAGCGTGCATGCCGATGTCGCATTGAAGCAGGTGGTGTTACGCGGCATTTCGGCGAATGCCGGAGAGCCGCCGCCCACGCAACTACTGGCTGGACTCGAACTGGATGCACGCTGGGCCGGCAGCATTGCCCAGTGGCGCGCGCACGCCTCAAGGCTGCGGATTGGCGGGGGCAAGACCGAGCAGGTGCTCGACGGGCTTGCGATGGCCGGCGGCCAACACTTTGGCTTGCGCGCAACCAGGATCGATGCCGGCCCATTACTTGCGTTGGCAGCATTGAGTGATCGCTTGCCCCCGCGGCTTCGCCGTTGGTTGCTGGCATCGGGGGCCGGTGTGGCGTTGGAAAACGTCGTGGCCAGCGGCGAACGCGGCGGTGGATTGCAGGTGCAAGCAGGCCTGCGCGGCCTGCATTTCGCCCCGGTCGGTACCACGCCCGGCATGACCGGCATCGATGCCAGCTTGCAGGGCGATGCCAACGCAATGCAGTTGCAGTTCGATCCTCGCGCCGAGGTGGTCTTTAATTGGCCCCCCGGGTTTGCCCTTCCGCACGCCATGAACCTCGATGGCGACGTGGTGGCATGGCGCGAAGGCGAAGCCTGGAACGTGAGCACGCCCGGCCTGGCCATTGACGCCAAGCAGTTCAGCGTGTATGCGCGCGGTGGCATGGGTTTCCCCAACGACGGCACGCGGCCGCGCATCGATTTGGCGGTGGACATCGGTGATTTGAAGCTGACTTCGGCGCGCGGATTCTGGGTGCATCACTTGATGGCGAAGTCGACCATCGACTGGTTGAATGCGGCGCTGCAGGGAGGGACATTGCGCGACATCCATGCCGTATTGGCCGGCGACCTGGACGACTGGCCATTCCGCAGCGAGGACGGGCATGCGGGCGCGGGCAAGTTCCGGGTCGATGCGCGGATCGTCGATGGCGTGGTGAAGTTTCATCCGGACTGGCCTTCCGCCGAACATGTCGACGCGGACGTTCGCTTCGAGGCCGATGGGTTCACCGTTGACGGACGCGGCAGCCTCGCCGGAGTGAAGATCGAAACGCTGAGCGCAGGTATCCCGCGTTTCGGTCGGGCGGAGTTGCACGTGGATGCAAAGAGCGCTGGCGATGCCGGGCAGTTCCTTTCGATGCTGCGTGCCAGTCCATTGCACAAGGACCAGGCCGAGGTCATGGACAACCTGCAGGTGGCCGGGTTGGCGCGCGCTGATTTCCACCTGCTATTGCCGTTCCACCATCAGGATGCACCCGCGCAGCAGATGCACGGCAACGTGGTACTTGTGGATGCCAGCCTGCGCGAGAAGCGCTGGGATCTTGCGTTCGACAAGGTGAACGGACAGGTCCAGTACGACCGCGGTGGTTTCAACGCCGACAAGCTTCAGGTGCTGCATCAGGGGTTGGCGGGCGTACTTTCGCTGCGCGCTGGCCCGCACGTGCATGATCCCAAGCAGGCCTTCGAAGCCGAGTTGCAGGCCAGTGTCGGCATCGACAACCTGCTCGAAAAAGCCGGCAATCTGGACTGGTTGCAACCCCATGTGGATGGGCGTTCGCCGTGGACGGTGGCATTGGCCATCCCGCGTGGCCAAGGCAAGACAGCGCCAACCCGGCTGCAATTGCGCTCGAACCTGGTCGGCACCGCGATCAACCTGCCGGAGCCTGTCCGCAAGTCGCCTGCGCAGCCGATGGCCACCATTGTGGACTTGGCACTGCCATTGGAGCGTGGTGAGGTCAATGTGGTGCTCGGCAATCTGCTGTCACTGCGCAGCCGCAGCACCGCCAGCCAGACCGGTATCCGCGTCCAGTTCGGTGGTCCAGCGGAAGCGCCGCCGGGGCAAGGCCTGGTCGTGGCGGGGCGTGCCGGGCGTGTGGATGCATTGAACTGGATCGGTGTATTCACCAGCAAAGGCATGGGCAGCACAGGCGGCTCGTTGTCGCTGAAGCGCATCGACGTGAATGCCAGCCAGCTGCGGCTGCTGGGCGCCGACTTCGCAGATACACGCTTGCTGCTGGTGCCGGCGCCAACCGGTACGGCAGTGCAGGTGCAGGGTCCAAGCATTGCCGGCTCGCTGCTGGTGCCACAGCAGGACGGGGCGATGGTAGCCGGCCGTTTTGACCGCCTGTATTGGCGCACGTCGCCGAAATCTCCTGCCACCGGCATACAAGTTGCCACGGTCGCGCCCGGCAGCACTGCGCGTGCATTCGATCCAGCCAATATCCCGCCGATGTTGTTTGAGGTGAACGACCTGCGGATTGGCGACACTACATTGGGCAACGCACGTTTTCGCAGCACGCCGGTCGCGTCGGGGCTGCGCATGGACGAGTTCAGTGCGCGCAGTCCGAACCAACGCATGCGCGCGAGCGGCAGCTGGACGGGGCACAACGATGCGGCGCGCACCCAGCTGAAGATCGATGTCGACAGTGAGGACATCGGCGTCTTGCTGGCGGGGTTTGGCCTGGCCGGCCAAGTCGATGGAGGCAAAGGCACGCTCGGCGCGCAAGCCAATTGGCGTGGCGGTCCAGAGGCATTCGATCCCAAGACCTTGCAGGCGGGCATCTCGCTGGATG
>JBDSIA010000246.1:0-2148 GCA_039918175.1 Thermomonas sp. | reverse complement strand
GTCCGCATCAGCCGCGGCGCTCAAGCCAGCATTGCGTGCCTCGTCGTCACGTTTGCGAGCCATCGCAGCCTGCGCGTGCTCCAGTTCGGCGCGCGCCTGGGCAAGCTCGGCCGGGGCGTATTGGTCCGCATCGGCATCGGCGGCACGGGCCACTGCCTGAGCAGCCGCATCCAGGTCCGCAGTTGGTGGTGTCAGGCTGGCGCAGCCGGCAAGTGACAGCGCCAGGCCCACCCCGAGACCGAGGCCAAGGCGATGCAGCGTTGGACGGAAGTGTGCGAAGCTTGGGCGCATATGGGGGACCGTGCGATGTGAAGGCATCTCGGTCATTGTGGGAAGCCGGCGGCACGAGCGCAAATGGCCGGCAGGATCTGAAGGAACCTATGCAATGGATATCGGCTACTTCCTCAAGCTGATGGCGGAGAAAAACGCCTCGGACATGTTCCTGACGTCCGGTGCGCCGGTGAACATCAAGATCGAAGGCGAACTGCACGCCCTGGGCAGCGCCCCATTGCCGGCGGGCATGCCGAAGAAGGTGGCGTATTCGCTGATGAGCGAGGCGCAGATCGTCGAATACGAGCGGGAGCTCGAACTCAACATGGCGATCGCGGTGCCGGACTCCGGGCGCTTCCGCGTCAACGTGTTCCAGCAGCGTGGCGAGGTCGGCATGGTGATCCGCGCCATTCGCAGCGACATCCCCAGCATTGAGGAACTGCAACTACCGCAGGTACTGAAGGAGATCATCATGGCGCCGCGCGGCCTCGTGCTCATCGTCGGCTCGACTGGCTCCGGCAAGTCGACCACGCTGGCTTCGATGATCGACCACCGCAATCGCACCGCATCTGGCCACATCCTCACCATCGAGGATCCGATCGAATACCTGCACCGGCACAAGAAATCCATCGTCAACCAGCGTGAGGTCGGGCTGGATACGCATAGCTTTCACGCCGCGCTCAAGAACGCGATGCGCGAGGCACCGGACGTCATCCTGATCGGTGAAATCCGCGACGCCACCACCATGGAAGCAGCGATCGCCTTCGCCGAGACCGGCCATATCTGCCTGGCCACCCTGCACTCCAACAACGCCGACCAGACCATCGAGCGCATCCTGAATTTCTTCCCGGAAGGCGCGCACAAGAACGTGCTGATGAACCTGGCGTTGAACCTGAAAGCGGTGGTCAGCCAGCGCCTGGTGATAGGCGTGGACGGGCGTCGCATGCCCGCTGCCGAGGTGCTGATCAATACCCCGATGATCCGCGACCTGCTGCGCCGCGGCCAGGTCCACGAAATCAAGATGGCGATGGAGGACTCCCTGCAGGAAGGCATGCAGAGCTTCGACCAGCATCTGTTCCGCCTGTACAAGGAAGGCAAGATCGAAATGGAGGAGGCGTTGAAGGCGGCCGACTCGCGCGATGGGCTGGCCCTGAAGTTCCGCCTGGCCGAAGGCGGAACCGGCGAGCACGACCCCTACGCCGACGTGTTCAACGCCGGCGCCTCACACTAGCGAATCACTTTGGTGCCGGCGCGTCCGGCTGTCGTTCCGGTCGCGCGGCATCGAAGGCCGGCAAGCTCAGGCAAGCCGCTTCGATCCGCTGCATGGTCGGGAACTGGTCCATGTCCACCGCGAATCGGCGCGCATTGTAGATCTGCGGGATCAGACAGCAATCGGCGTAGCCCGGTGTGTTGCCTTCGCCATACTCACCCGTGGATGGATGGTCGGCCAGCATCGCTTCGGCGGCGGTGAAGCCTTCCACGATCCAGTGCCGGACCCATTCATCACGCTCGGGCGGTGGCACGTTCCATTCGTTTTCGAAGTACTGCAACACGCGCAGGTTGTTGAGCGGATGCATGTCGCAGGCCACCAGCAAGGCCAACGCGCGAACCCGCTGGCGTTCCCGCGCGGTGCTGGGAAGCAAGGGCCGCTCCGGCCACATTTCGTCCAGGTATTCCAGGATCGCCAGCGACTGGCTGAGCCGCCGGTGTCCGTGACGGAGAACGGGCACGAGTTCCTGCGGATTGATCTCTCGGTATTCGATGGAATGCTGCTCGCCGCCATCGCGCACCAGATGCACGGGCACGATCTCGTAGTCCAGGCCTTTCAGGTTCAGGCCGATGCGCACGCGATAGGCGGCGCTGGAACGCCAATACGAG
>JBDSIA010000245.1:0-2765 GCA_039918175.1 Thermomonas sp. | reverse complement strand
CGACAACGGAGCTGCCGATGCGCCTGATCCGCCTGATTGCCGCCATTGCCTGCATCCTGCTGGGTGCGGTCGTGGGTGCCCTGAATACCCAGCCGATTGCCCTTGATCTGGGAATGGCCACGATTCGTGCCAGCTTGGGGCTGAGCATGCTGGTTGCCTTGTTGCTGGGGGTGCTGATCGGCGGCAGCATCCTAGCCGTCGCCGTAGTGACGCCGCTTCGCCGGCGCCTGCGCCGTGCGGAAACCGCTGCACGCATGACGCGTAGCGAGGCTTGAGCATGGCGTTCCTCGATCAATGGCTATGGTTCCTGATCTTCGTGCCATTGGCAGCCCTGGCGGGCTGGGTCATTGGCCGGCGCGGTGGCGAACGCCATAGCGACCACCAGGTCAGCAAACTCTCCACCACCTATTTCCGCGGCTTGAACTATCTGCTCAACGAACAGCCCGACAAGGCCATCGAGTTGTTCCTGCATATTGCCGAGCTGGACAAGGACACGTTCGAGACCCAGGTAGCCCTTGGTCATCTGTTCCGTCGCCGCGGCGAAGTCGACCGCGCGATTCGCCTGCACCAAGCGCTGGTGCAGCGTGCGGACCTGAGCGATCCGCAAAAAGTCCAAGCGCTGCTGGCGCTGGGTGAGGACTACATGCGTTCGGGTCTGCTGGACCGCGCCGAGACGGTGTTCACCGACCTTGCCCAGATCGACCAGCGCGCGCCGCAGGCGCTTCGCCATTTGATCGGTATCTACCAAGCGGAGCGCGACTGGGAAAAAGCCATCGAAAACGCCAGCCGTTTCGAGGCGGCTACTGGCGAGCCGATGGGCAAGCTGATCGCGCAGTTCGAATGCGAATTGTCCGACCGGCGACGCTCGGCGGGCGAGCTTGATGCAGCGCGTGAAGCGATTGCCAGGGCCTATGCGGCAGATTCCACGTCGGTTCGCGCCGGCATCAGCGAGGGGCGGATCGAGACCGATGCCGGCAATCCAGCCGCTGCGATCCGCGCCTTCGAGCGCGCCGCGCGTCATGATCCGGATTTCCTGCCGGTCATCCTGCCCTCGCTGCTCGCCAATTACGAAGCCGTCGGCGAGCGCAGCGGCGCGCGCGCGTTCCTGGCCGAGATGTGCGAGCACTACCGTGGAATCTCGCCGGTGCTGGCGCTGGCGCGCATGCTGGAGGCCGAGGAGGGCGTGGGAGTTGCGCGGGAATACCTGGCGCAGCAGTTGAAGGATCGGCCGTCGGTGCGAGGCGAAGCGGCGCTGATCGATCTCAGTCTCGCTGACGATGCGGACGCCAACGCCACCTTGCACGACCTAAAGCACATCACCGACCAGCTGCTGGTGCGTAATCCCAGCTATCGCTGCACCCGTTGCGGGTTTGGTGCACGCAGCCATCATTGGCAATGCCCCAGTTGCAAGGAATGGGGCACGGTGAAGCCGCTTCTGAACTATGCCGTGGTCTGATCCCGCGGTTCTGGTGGCCACTGCAGTAGCGGCCGCGGCCGTGTCCACGCTGGGGACGGCATGGGCGTTGGGCCATGCGCGACGCCATGGCTTGGTCGATGTACCGGGCGAACGCCGCAGTCATCACGTGCAAACCCCGCGCGGCGGCGGTGTCGGCATCGTCTTTGCTTGCCTGCTCGCACTTGGCTTGTACGCTGCAGTCCATGTCAACTGGTGGCTGGTCGCAGCTGGCATGTTGATGGTCGCGGGTGTGGGCTGGCTGGACGATCACCGTGCCTTACCCGTCTGGCCACGCTTGGTCGTGCATGTGCTCTCGGCGGCATTGCTCGCTGCAGCCTTGTATCTGGGCGGGGCTGGAACTGCGGCATGTCTGGCGAGCTTCGTGCTGGCCGTGGGATTGATTAATGCCTGGAATTTCATGGATGGCATCAACGGGCTGGCCACGAGCCAGGCGCTGCTGTGCGGCTTGGCTTTCGCGTTGCTCCCGGGGTTTGCAGCGCCCGTGCTTGGCTTGGCTATCGCCGGGGCATGTCTGGGGTTTGTTCCCTTCAACTTTCCACGAGCCAAGGTATTTCTGGGTGATGTAGGAAGTGGCGCGCTGGGTTACCTGGTCGCCATCCTGGTCGCGATCGGGTTCACTTCCAGCCCCATCCACGATTGGCCGCTGTTGCTACTGGCGCCCCTGACAATGCTGGTGGACAGTGGGCTGACGTTGTTGTGGCGAGTGCGCCGTGGCGATCCCTGGTGGCAGGCACATGTCGAGCATGCCTTCCAGCGCTGGAGTCACAGCAAGGGGCATGCCACGGTGACGCTCATGTACGGGCTCTGGACGATCATCATGATTGCGGTCATGCTTTCCGTGTTGGGCAGGCCGGGTAACAGGGGATTGGTTGCATTCCTGGTCTGCATGACGGCAGCCATGCGCGGGTGGTTCTGGCTGCATCGGCGGTACGCCCGGCAAACCGAAGGACTCGGGTCATGAGCACATGGAAGGAACGCTTCAAATACGGGTTGCCGCGACTGGCGGTGATCCTGCACGATCTGGTCATGGTCTGGATGTGCTGGCAGGGATTGCACTACATCCGCTACGCGCTGCAACCCCAGCCTCTGCCACTGGAGCCCTTCTCCAGCACGGTGCTCATCGTGGTCGTGGCGCAGGGCCTGGTGTCCTGGTGGGTGGGCCTGTATCGCGGGCTATGGCGTTTCGCCAGCGTTCCGGACCTGATCAACATCTTCAAAGCCAGCTTGCTCGGGCTGCTCGCCATTGTCGTGGGCCTTTTCTTCCACAGCAGGCTCGACCTGATTTCCC
>JBDSIA010000244.1:0-4319 GCA_039918175.1 Thermomonas sp. | reverse complement strand
GTCAGACCGTGAGTTGCTACAGCGCCGACGTCTATGGCCGCGCCTGCCGCCAGTGCGATGCCTGCCGCCTGCGTGCGCAAGGCTTCAGTGATGCCGGCGTCGCCGACCCCACGCATTACGCCTGAGTCGCGTGCTGCGTTAGAATGCGCGTCCCGGCGCCAAGCCGGGCGTGATCCACCGCGAAGTGCAGCGGGCCGTTAGCTCAGTTGGTAGAGCAGAAGACTTTTAATCTTTTGGTCGATGGTTCGAATCCATCACGGCCCACCACTAAGTCAATCCAAAGTGCCTCTCTCTGCAACAAGTCAAAAGAGTGACCACAGAAATCAGAAGCTTGGAACAACTCTCTGGGCTAAGAGAGAATTCTGCGTGGGTGGACGAGAGCATCCCGTGGCATTTCTCTCTGATGTCAGGATTGGCCGGCGAGAGGTTGGTAGTCCGAAGGGCCGCTAAGCGACCCAAAGCAGTTACTCGAATCTACATCAGCGAGCGTTCGGCCGCGGTGGCTTCGGCCAGCTTCCTTAGCAGGGGTGAACAGCCCAATCTGTCCGCGGCGCATGCGGCACTCCGCTCGAGTCGAATAGCCGCCGTTTCGCTGCCACCACGACACCATTGGCTGCATCGCTCCGTCAGCACCCCGATCTCTCCGGCAAAATAGACCCATGGACTCCCGCCGCTTCCTGCTGTTCGCGACCGCTTTCTGGACCTTGTTCGGCCTCCTCGTCGGCATCCAGGTGTGGATCAGCATGATTACCCATGGGCACGTAGTGTCGTGGCTGTTGCTATATTTCCTGCTCGTTTGGGTGGCCTGGCTCGGCCCCACCTACGTCATTGTTTGGCTGGCTCGGCGGTTTCCCGTGGAGGGACTGCGTCCTTCAATCATCGCAATCCACGTGCTGGCGGCGAGCGTGATTGCTGTGGTGCATTCAGCGTATGAGACGGGGCTGATGGTCTGGATGCAGCCCTACGACGGGATGACCGACCCGTTGTCCGGACTCAATCTCGGCCAGATCGTGCTATCGCGCCTGCCGGGTGAATGGATCCTTTATTGCATGGTGCTGGGCGGCGTGATGGCGTTCGAGTTCTACCAGCGCTATCACGAGCGAGCGCTGCAGGCCGCCCAACTGGAGCGCTCACTCGCAGACGCGAAGCTGCACGCACTCGAACTTCAACTGCAGCCACACTTCCTGTTCAACACGCTCAATGCCATCGCTGGACTGGTGCGCACGAACCACAATAAGCAAGCGGTGACCATGGTCGCCGGGCTGGCCGACCTGCTGCGCTACTCGCTCGATCACGCTGGCCGTCAGCGCGTGTCGCTGGCCGAGGAGATGGACATGCTCGAGCGTTATCTTGTGATCGAAAACGCGCGCTTTCCCGATCGCATGTCGTTCAAGCTCGCGCTGGCCGAGGATGCGCGCCACGCCGCGGTGCCAATGCTGGTCTTGCAGCCGCTGGCGGAGAATGCCGTGCGCCACGGCATCGCACATCTCGCCGCGGGTGGCACCATCGAGGTTGAGGCGGGCCGCGTCGGCGAGCGCCTGCGCATTCGCATGCGCAACAGCGGCACCCTGAAGGCGGCCTACGTCGAGGGCATCGGCTTGAAAAACAGCCACTCGCGGCTGTCCACGCTGTATGGCGAGGCGGCGACGCTCAGCCTGAAGTCGGTCGAAGGCGGCGTTCTCGCTGAGCTCGATCTGCCGTTCGTGGTTTTGCAATGAGATCTCTCGCGGCCGCGTTGTTCAAGGTCCTGGTCGTCGACGACGAGCCGTTGGCGCGCGATGGACTTTGCGCGTTGCTGGCAGAGGACGCCGAAGTGGAAGTCGCGGGACAGGGTTCCGGCGTCGACGCCGTGGCACTCATCGCGAAGTTGCGGCCCGACATCCTGTTCCTCGATATCCAGATGCCTGAGGTCGACGGCTTCGCGTTGCTGGAAATGGTGGGTGCGGAGGCGGTACCGGCAATCGTGTTCGTCACCGCTTTCGATCACTACGCACTGCGCGCCTTCGAAGTGCATGCGCTGGACTATCTGCTGAAACCATTTACCGACGCCCGTTTCGTCAGCGCGCTGGCGCGCGCGAAGCAACAGGTGCTCGACCGCCGCCATGGCGTTGTCGATGCGCGCATCGCCGAGCTGCTGCAGGCGCAACAGTCGCCGCGTACCCGGTTCCTGGTGCCGGCGCGCGGCAAAACCGTCGTGGTGGACGCAGCCACAATCGACTGGATCGAGGCGGCCGACTACTACGTGTCTTTGCACTGCGGTAGCCAGAGTCACCTGCTGCGCGAAACTATGGACGACATCGAGCGCCAACTCGATCCACAGCAATTCTTCCGCGTACACCGCTCGGCGATTGTCAATCTGTCACGCGTGCGCGAGATCCATCCGCTGTTCCGTGGCGACTGTGAGCTGCGGCTCGCTGACGGCGTCAAGGTGCGTTTGAGCCGCAACCGCCGGCGTGACTTCGAGGCGCGATTCGCCAAGGTGGGCTTGAGGCGCTGAGCGGCGTTGCGCCCGTTCGCTGCACCCGTTCGCTGCACCCATGTCCCGTTCGCTGCCAATCGCTTTCGCCTTTGTCGGTGGGTGCGCCAGTCTGTGAGCAATACACCGCTTCGCAACACCGGTCCGCGCGAATCACTCACTTGGAGAATTTCTTGAAGCACGTTCTTATTCGGCAGTCACTGGTTGTTCCCCTGGTGGCAATGCTGGTCCCGATGCTGGCCGCACTGGGCGTTCCACATTATTCGTCCGTCTCGCAACACATCAGTGAATTGCAGTTGCTGAATCATCCAGTTGCGAGCGTGATGCGGGTTTCGCCTGTCATCACCGGCTTGTCAGTTTTCATGTTCGGCATTGGCGCATACCTCACCGATCCAGCACGCTTTGCGTTTACTGCCTTGACAGCAGCAGCAGTTGCCGCGAATTTCGTCTCCAGTGGCATTTTCCCCTCGGGCAGCCCATTGCACGGGCTTTACGGCATCGGCTTCTTCATTCCACTCGTACCAGCCTGTTTCGCTGCTGAGGCAGGGCTGGGCCGAAGCGTTTCGCGGACGTCCTTGGCTGCCGCGGTGCTGGCCATGGCCTACCTGTGGTTGAACCTTTCCGGTCTTGATCCCTATCGCGGGCTGACGCAACGCATCGCCATCTTCTTTATCCTCGGCTGGTACTCCTACGCAAGCTATCTACTACTGCATATGCCAGGTTCTGCCAAAGGAGGTGCCGCCTCAGCTGGAACATCGCGCTCCAACACCGCTTCGCGAGTCGGCTTGGATCCGGTGTCAGCTGTGTCGGAGACTCGTGCATGAAGCGCCTCGTTCCTTTTCTCCTGCTCGCCGTGGCCTGTAGCGCCGGCGCGGTTGTCATCCGGGACGACGTCGCGGATTCGCGATACCGGGTAGCTGCGTCTGCGTTTCCCGCGCTGGTCGATCTGCCTACCGAAGGGCATGGCGTCCTGATTGCGCCCCGCTGGATAGTCACGGCTGCGCATGCCGTCGCTTGGCAGCATCACGTGGATGTAATTGTCCTGAACGGCACGCCTCGCGCTGTGGAAAAGATCGTTTTACATCCGGGCTACAAGAAACTCCCGCAGGGCCTCATTGATTCGGCGATGAAGTCCGGGGACGCATCCGACGTAATCGCATTCTTGGCATCCTCGGATGATGTCGCTCTGGTGAAGCTGGCGGCTCCGGTCACCGACGTGGTCCCGGTGACGATCTATCCAGGCTCTGCACTCGGCAAGGTGGTGCAGATCGTCGGGAAGGGCGCGACAGGGAGCGGCGCCATGGGTCACGATCCGCACGGTCCGAATCGCACCGATCTGCGCCGGGCGTTCAATACCATCTCGAGTTCAGAAGGCAGGTGGCTGAGCTATGTATTCGACGATCCTCGTACGGCGCTTCCTCTGGAGGGCATCGCAGGGAACGGAGACAGTGGTGGCCCCCTGCTAGTCGAGGTTGGAGACAAGTGGCAAGTCGCTGGACTGACTTCTTTCAAGCGCGTTGATGGAAACCCGATGACGGCTCGACCTGGCAAATATGGACAAATCAATTACGGGGTTCGCCTGGGAAACTATCTCGAGTTGATCCAGGCAGTTACTGGTCCGGACAGCGCCGCCGAAACGCAGAGGCCGGCCGCGGCACCTGGCGATCAATAAGTGAAAGCCGACCCCGTTTTTGGGCGTGCGTGCTGGGGCAGGCGTGGGCCAAGGGCCACTTGGTCACGGCGGCATCACAGCGTTAGTCCGGGCAGTCACGAACGCAAAATGAAGACGTCCGGTCACGCATTCCACGTGTCCGCATTTAGCCGGTTGACGACCGTAGGCGGA
>JBDSIA010000243.1:0-2515 GCA_039918175.1 Thermomonas sp. | reverse complement strand
TGCCCGGACTTGGACGCGAATACGGCATCGACCACGCAACGGCAGGCTGGCTGCCAATGGTCGCGTTGACCGGAACCACGGTGGGCTCGGTAGTCTGGGGTCGGCTTGCGGATGTCTTCGGTAGACGCTCTGCAATCCTGCTGTCCGCGCTCATGTTCATGGCCACCGCGATCTGCGGGGCGATGCCCAGCTACGGCTGGAACCTGGCCATGTGTTTCCTGATGGGACTTTCGGCGGGAGGCTTGTTGCCGATCGCCTTCACCTTGATGGCGGAAACCGTCCCGGCTGCGCATCGCGGCTGGCTGCTGGTCATGCTGGGCGGACTGGGCACCTCGGCCGGCTACCTGTTGGCATCGGGTGCCGCGGCGGTGCTGGAGCCGCTTTTCAGCTGGCGGATCCTGTGGCTGCTCGGCCTGCCCACGGGCGCGCTGATCATCGTGCTCAATCGCTGGATCCCGGAATCGCCGCGTTTCCTTGC
Source organism: Thermomonas sp. (assembly GCA_039918175.1). Classification (GTDB taxonomy): domain Bacteria; phylum Pseudomonadota; class Gammaproteobacteria; order Xanthomonadales; family Xanthomonadaceae; genus Thermomonas. The sequence continues at coordinate 2,037 of JBDSIA010000243.1, read as the reverse complement.
CTACCAAGGCATGGGCGAGCAGGCGCAGGCCGTGCTGCGACGTTTTGCCGGCGACGCGCTTGAACGCGACGATGCCTCGCATCCATCGCCCCCACGCATCGACGAGCAACACCCGGTCGCCAGCCTCACCAGCCACTTGCGCGGACGCCATGCCCGCGTGACGTGGGGCTTACTGGTGTGTGGCATCTCCTGGGGACTGGTGAGCTTCGGCTTCATCCTGTGGCTGCCGCTCAACCTGGTCGCGATGGGGGTGGATGCGGACGGCACCAGCGCCTTGCTGGCGCGCTCGGCGCTGCTTGCCTTGCCCGGCATGCTGCCGGTGATCTGGCTATACCACCGCTGGAGCACGATCCGTACCTTGCTGCTGTTCGTCTGTCTCACCGCGCTGGCCATGTTTGCCTTCGCGGCGATGGCATGGCTGCGGCTGCACTCGGTGGCTGCCGTGACAGTCGCCAGCGCCGCCTTGCTGGTCAGCAGCAGCGGAGTGATCGCGATGCTGATCCCCTATGCGACCGAGATTTATCCGGTGCAATCGCGCGGGACTGGCGCAGGTGCGATCGCCGCGGGCAGCAAGTTCGGCGGCATCCTCGGCGCGGCGCTCGGGGTCGCTGGGCTGTTCGAACACCTTGCACTCTCGGCGGTCATGGTGGCGGCCCCGATGCTGGCGTCGATCCTGCTGCTGGCGCGCCATGCACCGGAGACTCGCGGACAGTCACTGGAGGACATCCAGCGTGATCTGGCAAGTCGCAATGCGGCTGCTTGATGACCTGGCGCACGCCGCCATCCCGCCCAAGCGGTTTTCGTCGCGTCAATCCCGATTCCGTCGCAGCATGCAGCGCAGGCTGCAAATGCGCCGTTATGCTCGTTCGCATCAAGTCAGCCGGATGTAGTCCTCACCATGATCAAGAGCGCGTTCTTCGTCCTGCGCATCACCGCCGCCTGGGGCCTGGCGGTAATGTTGGTTGCCTTGCTTTATTCGGGTATCCCGTTGATTGGCGAATGGGATTTCCCGATGGTCCTGGCCGGCATGGCCACCATGGCACTGGTGATCACCGGCGCGTTCTCGCACCTCAAGCGGGTGCGGCTGATCGCTGGGCACATCGATAACGGCACGCTAGACAACCGCCAACGCCGGCAAATCGAGATCCCATTCGAAGCCGGCCAAGCCTTCGACCTGCTGGATGCCGCGATCCGCGAACTGCCGCGCATCGAACAGGTCGAAAGCGCGCGTGACAGCCTGCAGATCCGGGCCAAGCTCACGCGTCCGCCCAGCTACGGCGAGCCGCCGTTGCGGCGCTACAACCCGCTGCTGTGGTTTGGCGTGACCCGCAACCAGATTCTGGCCACGGTCACCCCCGGCCACGACGCCGGCAGCGTGCTGCTGATCTGCGAACCCGAGAACCCGGCCTGGAGCGACTGGTTCCTTGTCGATGACGGCACCAATTACGAAAACGCCGAAGCCATCACCCGCGCCATCAGTCGTCGGGTGGCCGAGCGCCGCCGCGGCGAGCAGGCCAGTGCCGCGCAAACCGAAAACGAAAAGGAACTCACCGTCGCCAAGCTGAGCCGGCTGCATGCGCAGGTGGAGCCGCATTTCCTCTACAACACCTTGGCCAGCGCGCAGCTGCTGACGAAAAGTGACCCGGCCCGCGCCGAACAGATGCTGGGTCACCTGATCCAGTTCTTGCGCAACTCATTGCCGGATGCCGACGATGCGATGTCGCAGCTCGGCACCGAACTGGAACGCGCATTGGCCTATCTGGAAATTCTCAAGATTCGCATGGGCGATCGCCTGTCGGTGCAGGTCGACGTTCCGGACAACCTGCGCACTACGCCACTGCCGCCGATGATGCTGCAGACTTTGGTGGAGAACGCGATCAAGCACGGGCTGGAACCACGCACCGGCGGCGGCACGGTGTGGATTCGTGCACGCCCTGGCGAGGACGGCATCGTCGCAGTCACTGTCGCGGACGATGGCGAAGGCCTCAACACCAAGAACAGCGGCACCGGCATCGGCCTGAAGAACGTGCGCGAACG